>QGUO01000551.1 GCA_003242495.1 Pseudomonadota bacterium
GCGGGCGGACGCTACGTGGAATCGGCCGTGATGACCTCGGTGCCGCCCTATGGCCTCAAGGTGCCGATGCTGCTCGGCGGACCTCACGCCAGCGCGCTGGCGCCCATCCTCACGGCGCTCGGCGGTGACGCCAAGGTGGTCTCGCCCGAGATCGGCGTGGCCTCGGCCATCAAGCTGTGCCGCAGCGTGATCATCAAGGGCATCGAAGCGCTGGTCATCGAGAGCTTCACGGCTGCGCGCGCCTTCGGGGTCGAGGAGCATGTGCTCGCCTCGCTGGCAGAGACCTACCCGACGCTCGACTGGGAGCAACAGGGCGACTACTACTTCTCACGCGTCATCCAGCACGGCAAGCGCCGCGCCGAGGAAATGCAGGCGAGCGCCGAGACGGTCGCCTCGCGCGGCATCGAAGGCACCATGGCCGAGGCGGCGGCGCGCCGCCAGGCCTACGTCGCGGCGCACCGCGCCGCCGGGGGCTTTGCCGATCCCTTGGACGTCAAGCCCTGGCGCGAACGCGCCGACGAGCTGCTGCGCGGCAAATGACGCCCTGCGTGCCGCGGGCACGGAACGCCCCCGCGATCGCGACCGTCGTCGGCCCGCGCCCGTCCCGGGCGGCTTCGAACCCTCCGCACGGTATGCGCCGGGACGACCTGCGTCCCGGCGCAGTCCTTCACTTCAGCACGCTCACCACGCGGGGCTCCATGTAGCCCTTGAGCCCCACGATCGAGTACTGGCGGCCGAGCCCGGACTCCTTGGCGCCGCCGAACGGCACGAACGCCGAGGTGGCGCGATGCTGGTTGACCCAGGCGGTGCCGACTTCGAGGCGCGCGGCAATGGCGCGTGCGCGCTGCGGATCGGCGCTCCACACCGAGCCGCTCAACCCGTAGCGCGTGTCGTTGGCCCGTGCGATCGCGTCTTCGACGTCGCTGAACTTCATCACCGGCACGATGGGTCCGAACTGCTCCTCCTGCACCAGCCGGCTGTCCTCGGCGATGTCGGCCACCACGGTGGGCGTAATGAAATACCCCGGGCGGTCGAGCACCTCGCCGCCGGCGAGGATGCGCGCCCCGCGGCGTTTGGTGTCTTCCAGGATGCCGATGACCCGCTCGTATTGCATGCGGTTCTGGATGGGGCCGAACTGGGTCTCGGGGTCGAGGCCGTCGCCCACCTTGGCGTTGCGCGCCTGTTCCGCCAGGGCCTCACATAGCGCATCGTAGATCTTCTCGTGCGCGTAGATGCGCTTGATGGCCATGCACACCTGTCCGCTGTTGACGAAGCATGCGAAGAACATGCGCGGCGCGATCGCCTGCGGATCGGCGTCCTCGAGCACGATGGCGGCATCGTTGCCGCCGAGCTCCAGGGTGATGCGCTTGAGGTTGGTCGCGGCGCTCGCCATCACTTTCTTGCCGGTCGCCACCGAGCCGGTGAACGAAATCTTGTCGATGCCGGGATGCTCGCTCATCCATTGCCCGAGCTCATCGCCGCCGGCGAGCACGTTGACCACGCCCGGCGGAAAGATCTCGCGCGCGATCTCGCCGATCTTGAGCGTCGTGAGCGGCGTATAGGGCGAAGGCTTGAGCACCACGGTGTTGCCGGTGTAGAGCGCCGCCGTGAGCGGGCCGGCCGCCAGATTGACCGGTGCGTTCCACGGGGTGATGACGCCCACCACGCCGAGCGGCACGTAATGCAGCTCGATCTGGCTTTTCTCGTCGTCGACCAGGGTTTCCACCGGGATCGCGATGCGCGTCATGCCCTCGGACTGGGTGAACGCGCGCCCGATTTCATCGCGCGCCTGCGCCAGCGGCTTGCCCTGCTCGCGCGTCAGCAGCTCCGCGAGCGTGTCCTGCTGCGCCCGCAGCGCCGAGGCGAGCCGGCCGATGAGCGCGGCACGCTCCTCGAACGAGGTGCCGCGCCAGGCGGTGAACGCCCGGCGCGCCGCCTCCACGGCGCGGTCGAGCTGGGCGCGGCCGGCCGCGGGACAGCGGGCGAACACCTCGCCGGTCGCGGGATTGATCACCTCGAGCGTCTGCTCGCTGCCTGCGAGCTCACCGTCGATCAGATGCTGGAAATCGGTTCTGAGCATGCCTTCTGCCTTGCGGGCGCCCCTTAGGCGGGCGCGGGTTGGCACATTGTGTCGGCCGGCGCCGATCGTTACGATACACTGAACGTTACGATGTATAACCGTCTGCCGGTCAAGACGTTTGAAGGCCTATTGTCCGACCCATGATTCCCACCTGCAAGCCGCCCGATCCCAACACCCGCACACCGAAGTACCGCCCGCCGGCCGGTGCCTGTGACGCGCACTGTCACATCTTCGGACCGGGTGACAAGTACCCGTACGCCCCGGATCACACCTATACGCCGCCGGACGCGCCGCTCGAGCGTTTC
>QGUO01000122.1 GCA_003242495.1 Pseudomonadota bacterium
CCCCTGCGCAAGCGCCTCACGGGTCACGCGCCGCTCGAGCGCGTACAGACGCTGGCCGAGCGGCGTGCGCAGCCAACGATGCAGCTCGTGATCCGGATCGTGGCTCATGGTCCTGAAGGATATAGCGAATTCCGGCTTGCCGGCATCAGGTCCGACATGTTTAATACGGCCACCGCCGCGTCGCTGCAAGCCGCAGGCGTCCGTTCCAATGAATCAGACTCCCGCAAGGGGGGCGATGCATGCTTGAGATCACCCCCGTACGGGCATTCTCCGACAATTACATCTGGTTGATTCATTCGCCTCGCGATCCGCGGCAGGTGCTGGCGGTCGACCCGGGCGATGCCGCACCCGTCCAACGCACGCTCGCCGAGCGAGGCCTCACACTGGCCGGGATCCTGATCACGCATCACCATGCCGACCACGTGGGCGGTGTCGCCGAGCTGCTACGTCGGCCGGGTCCTACATCCCAGGCGTCCCCGCTCGGCGACATTGCGCTGTTCGGCCCGGCACGCGAGAAAGTACCCGGCGAGCCGGTGCGCTTGCGCGAAGGCGACCGCGTACGCCTCGATGAGCTCGGACTGGCGTTCGAGGTGCTGGACGTGCCCGGCCATACCGCCGGACACATCGCCTACGTGGGCCATGGCGCGGTGTTCTGCGGCGACACGCTGTTCAGCGGCGGCTGCGGCCGATTGTTCGAGGGCACGCCCGAGCAGATGACCGCCTCGCTCGGCAAGCTCGCTGCGCTGCCGGAGGAGACGCGAGTGTATTGCGCCCACGAGTACACGGTGAGCAATCTGAAATTCAGCCTGGCGGTCGAACCGGACAACGAGGATGCCGCCGCCTACCTGCGCGAGTGCGAGGCGAAACGCGCACGCGACCAGGCGACGGTGCCGTCCACCATCGGGCGGGAACGAAAAGTGAATCCGTTTCTGCGCTGCCGAGAACAGAGTGTGAAACAGGCCGCGGAACGTCGGGCCGGCCGCGGGTTACAGAGCGAAGCCGAAGTCCTGGCCGTCATCCGCCAATGGAAAGACGGCTTCCGCGGGTGAGCTCACGGTCCTTGCATGTCCTTTTGCGTCCGCCGGCGCGGGCGAGGTGAGCAGACGACACGACGGGTCGACTGGCCCACGATTTGGCATTGGAGGGTGAAATGTCCATTTCAGCGCGCCAGGCGGCGCTACGCAGCACGCTGGCTGCCGCATTCCTCGTGTTCACGGCCGGTTGCAGCCACCTGGCGACGACCGACGAAAGTGAGCCCGAGGACGACCTGGCAAGACTGAAACTGGACGAGGCGGACATCGGCACGCTCGGGCCGGAACAGATCGAGCAGGCCATCGAGGCACTCGATGCGCAGACCCGCGATGCACCAAAGCTGGTCGGCGAGCCGGGCGAGACCACCGCCGATGCCCAACCCGAGCACAGCGACCTCTTCGAGCGCATCCGCGCCGGCTTCCAGCTCAGCGACGTCGATCACCCCCAAGTCGAGCGCCAGGTGCGCTGGTATGCGCGCAATCCGGAGTACCTCGACCGGACCTTCAAGCGTGGCGAGCGCTATCTCTACCACATCGTCAATGAGCTCGAGGCGCGGCAAATGCCACTCGAGCTGGCGCTGCTGCCGGTGGTGGAAAGCGCCTTCAATCCGGTGGCCTACTCACGCGCCAGGGCGGCGGGCTTGTGGCAGTTCATCCCGGGCACGGGGCTGCGCTACGGGCTGAAACAGAACTGGTATTACGACGGGCGCCGCGATGTGATCGAGGCGACGCGCGCGGCGCTCGACTATCTGCAGTTCCTGGCCAACGAGTTCGACGGCGACTGGCTGCTCGCGATCGCCGCCTACAACACCGGCGAGATGAACGTGGCGCGCGCCATCGCCCGCAATCGCGCCGCGGGCAAGCCCACCGATTTCTTCAGCCTGAAACTGCATCGCGAAACCACCGCCTACGTGCCCAAACTGCTGGCGATGCGCCGCATCGTGGCCGATCCCGCCGCTCACGATCTCGAATTCGCGCCCATTCCCAACGAGCCCTACTTCAGCGTGGTGGATACGGCCGGACAGCTCGACCTGCAGCTCGCGGCCGAGCTGGCGGGCGTGTCCAAGGAGGAGTTGCTGGCGCTCAACCCCGCATTCAATCACTGGGTCACCGACCCGGACGGCCCGCATCGCCTGCTCGTGCCGGTGGCGCGCGAAGAGGCCTTCGTGCAGGCCCTGGCGGAGCTGCCGCCCGAGAAGCGCGTCCGGGTCGTCTACCACCGCGTGCGCTCCGGCGACACCCTGAGCGCCATCGCCCAACGCTACGGCGTGTCGGTGGCCGCGCTGCGCACCGCCAACAACCTGCGCGGCTCGCTGATCCACCCGGGACAGGACCTGCTGGTCACACCGGCTCCCGGCGTGACCGCGGCGACGACCCAGCGCGTCGCCTCGGCGACGCCGGTGCGCTCTGCCTCCGGCCGCCACGTCGTGCGCCGCGGCGACACGCTCTGGGGCATCGCGCGCCGGCACGGCGTCAGCCTCGACAGCCTCGCATCGCACAACGGGCTCTCGCGTCAGGACACCCTCTCCATCGGCCAGGTCCTGAACATTCCGGGCGCCGCCGCCACCACCCTGGCGTCCACCAATCCCGCGGGCGAGGCGGTGACGTACGTGGTCAGGTCCGGCGATACCCTTTCATCCATCGCCAACCGCTTCCGGGTGCGCCTTGCCGACCTGCTCGGCTGGAACGATCTCGACTCGAGCAATATCATCCGCCCCGGTCAGCGCCTCGTGATGTACGTCGAGAACCGAAACCGCAGCTGACCCGGATCGACCGGGCGCGCGGTGGCTCCGGCGGCCAGCGCGAGCGCGCGCCCGGCCCAGGACCGCGCCGTTCGAGCAGAGCGGCGCGCCCGGGTCCACTCGGTACGCACTACTTCAGGAGTCATGCATGGGATTTCTCGCCGGCAAGCGCGCCCTGATCGTCGGCCTCGCCACCGAGCGCTCGATCGCCTACGGCATCGCCTCGGCCATGAAGCGCGAAGGGGCTGAACTGGCCTTCACCTACCAGGATCGCTTCAAGGACCGGGTCACGGCCATGGCCACGGAGTTCGGCAGCGACCGGGTCTGTGAGATGGACGTCGCGGACGACGCGAGCATCGCCGCTGCCTTCGACTATCTGCGCAGCCGCTGGGACGGGCTGGACATCGTGGTCCATGCCGTTGCCTTCGCGCCCACGGACGCCATTCGCGGCGGTTTCCTCGAGTCGACCACGCGCGAGAATTTTCGCATCGCCCACGACATCTCGAGCTACAGCTTCACCGCCATTGCCAAGGCCGCTCTGCCGCTCATGGAAGGCCGTCAGGGCGCGCTCGTCACCTTGTCTTATCTCGGCGCCGTGCGCTCATTGCCGAGCTATAACGTCATGGGCCTGGCCAAGGCCAGCCTCGAGGCGAACGTGCGTTTCATCGCCGCCGATCTCGGCCCCAAGGGCATCCGCGTGAACGGCATCTCGGCCGGCCCGATCAAGACGCTGGCGGCAGCGGGCATCGGTGGTTTTCGCAAGATTCTCGGCCACGTGGCGGCGACCGCCCCATTGAGGCGCAATGTCACCATCGAGGACGTGGGTAACACGGCCGCCTTCCTGTGCTCGGACCTGGCAGCGGGCATCACCGGGGAGATCGTCTACGTGGACGCCGGTTTCAGTACCGTGGGGATGGCATTGGGCACGGAGTAGCCCGGGGGACGACAACAAGCCCGGCCGGGGCGCGAAATCCGCAGATGGCGCGTGTCATGGCGCGCGCCATCTGCGGAGATTCGCAGGCGATACGCTAGGGCCGCCCCGGCATCATTCGAACGCTATGTTGGTTCTCACGATCTTGGCCTGGCGCTCGGCCTCGACGAGGTAAGCCACGAACTCCTCGTTGCCCACCTGACGCTCGGCCAGGCGGCGCATGCCGTTGCGCGCCTCCTCCGGCTGTGCGGCAGGATCGCCGTCCTGCACGTCCGACACTGCGAACACCGCGAAATTGCCGTCGTCCGTGCTCACCCCGTCGAACGCGGGCGACTCGCCTGAAATGCGCGTGCGGGGCACGCTGAATGCCGCCCGCAGCACCGCCGGCGGAACGATCGAATCGTTGCGCGTGACGAGCCGCGCACCGACGTTTGCGAGCCCCATCTCCTTGGTCACGCTCTCCCAGTCGGCCTTGTCCTCGCGCAGCTTGGCCAGGGCCTGGCGACCACGCTCGGCGGCCGCCTCGCGCGCCGCCTGGGTGCGGATGCGCGCGGCGATCTCGTCGCGCACCTCGGCCAGCGGCCGCGGCTCGGCCGGCGTGTGCCGGGCCACACGCAAAATCACCGCGCGATCGTCCCCCAGCGCGATGAGCGGGCTGTTCTCGCCGCGCTCGAGCACATCCTCGGAGAACGCCGCCTCGATGATCTGGCGGTCGTCGCCGAACGGTTCGCCCCCTTCGCGCGTGAAGTCGCTCACCTTCTGCAGGGGCAGATCGAGCTCACGCGCCACCGACTCGAGCTCGGTGAGCGCCGTGAACGCAAGGTCGGCCATACGCTGGGTCTGGTCGTAGAAGATGGTCTGCGAGCGCTCACGCCGGTACTCGGCCTCGAGCTCCGGGCGCGCCTCTTCGAAGGTCTGTTGCTCGCCCGCCTGGATCTCCTCGAGGCGGATCACGTGAAAGCCGAAGGGGGTCTCGACCGGGCCGCGG
This sequence comes from Pseudomonadota bacterium, assembly GCA_003242495.1. Classification (GTDB taxonomy): domain Bacteria; phylum Pseudomonadota; class Gammaproteobacteria; order Steroidobacterales; family Steroidobacteraceae; genus Steroidobacter. Next base: position 4,693 of record QGUO01000122.1, read on the forward strand.
ATCTCACCCGGCGACATCGCGAACAACGCCTCTTCGAACGGACCCACGAACATGCCGCGCTGCGCCCAGCCGAGATCGCCGCCCTGCTGCGCCGAGCCCGGATCCTTGGAGTGCTCACGCGCAAGCTGGGCGAAATCCTCGCCGGCTCGCGCCCGCTCGGCCAGCTCCTCGGCCGTCTTGCGGGCGGCCGCCTTGTCGTCGCCCTCCTCGACGGGGATGAGGATGTGTCGGGCGCGCCGGCTTTCGGGCCGTTCGAAACGGTCCTTGACGTTCTCGAAATGCTCGCGCAGCGCTTCCTCGGTCACGGTGACGCTCTGCTCGGCACGCGCGCGCGTGAGCTCGATGTATTCCAGGTCGACCTTCTCCGGCAGCATGAACTCGTCCGAATGCTCGCGGTACCAGGCCTCGATCTGCTCGTCGGTCACCTCGATGCCGGCCGCGAAATCGGCAGCCGGAATGAGCGCATAGTCGATCTCGCGCTGCTGCGCCTGGAGCGCTTGGCGCCGGTCCAGCTCATGGGGCGTGACGAAGGACGAATCGACGATGCCGAGCTGCACCTGGCGGATCATCATGTCGCCGCGCAGGTCGGCCTCGAACTGCGGCTCGGTGAGCCCCTGGGCGCGCAACAGGGCCGCGTAGCGATCGCGGGAGAATTGCCCGTCGACCTGCAGCTCGGGGATCTCACGCAGGCGGTCGGCCAGTTGCCGATCGCTCACCCGGTAGCCGAACTTCTCGGCGCGCTGGGAGAGCAGCTCGGTGCGGATGAATTCCTCGAGCAGCGCCTGGCGCTGCGCGGCGAGCAGTACCTCCGGCACCTCGCCCCCCATCATCTGGTGCAGCTGGGCCTGGCGGTTCTGCCAGGCGCGGCGGACGGTCTCCACCGGGATGCGCTCGCCGTTCACCCGGGCGGCGTAGTTGCCCGTGGCGGCCTGGAAGTCCACGCCGAACAGCGCCAGACCGACACCGACGGCCAGCAGGATCACCCCGGCCACCCATCCGGTGACTTTTTCGCGTATGGATTGCAGCATGTCGATTCAGGGATTTCGCGGTCTGTCCGCGCACCGTGGCAAAACAGGAATCATAGCAAAGCCGCATACCGGGGTTTGCCCCATCGGACCGTCGGGGCGTCATCCTCGGGGCGGTCGCGCCACCCCGGCACTGAGCGCGGGAGAAATCTGATCCGGCTCCATCCCGCCCCGGCTTCATCTCGCCGCAGCGTCCGTCCCCCGAGCCCCGCTGCGCCGGGGGGTGTCGGCCCTCTGCGCTCCCGCTTCGACCCGGCGCCCGGCGCCCTGTTCCGCCCCGGACGCGCCCGGGGCCGCCAATCCTGGCAGCGCCCTCGGTCTTACGGCACGGGCGGCAAACGCGGACCGCCGTCGCTCAGCGCCAGGACCAGGTCCCCGCCCGCACGCACCCGTCGATGCGAACGGTGGCGCGGCAGCCATGCGCGTCAAGCTCTCACCTGGCACTCGGAGTCGCGGGTGCAAGCGCCACGCCGAGACGTTAGCCTGTCCGCCTCCGAAGCGAGAGATGGGGGCGGCGTATGCAGGTTGCGGTGATGGGCGCCGGCGCGGTCGGCTGCTATTTCGGGGCCTTGCTGGCCCGGGCCGGGCATGACGTTGTGTTGATCGGGCGGGCCGCGCTGGTCGAGGCGGTCGCGGCCCAAGGCCTGTTGCTCGAGTCGGCGGACTTCACCGGGTACGTGCCGGTGCGGGCCGACACCTCGCCGGCGGCGGTGCAGGGAGCCGAGCTCGTGCTCTTCTGCGTCAAGTCCCCCGATACCGAGCAGGCGGGCGCCGCCATGGCTGCCCACCTGCCGCCCCAGGCCCTGGTACTCAGTCTGCAGAACGGCGTCGACAACGCCGCCCGGCTCGCCCGGACGCTGGACCGGCCGGTCCTGCCGGTCGTGGTTTATGTCGCGACCGAGATGGCGGCGCCCGGTCACGTACGTCACCACGGCCGCGGCGATCTCGTCATCGCCCCCTCCCCAGCGAGCGAAGCCGTCGCGGCGGCATTGCGCGCGGCCGGCATCCCGACGCAGGTGTCCGAGGGCGTGCTCGATGCGCTGTGGGTCAAGCTGGTGATCAACTGCGTGTATAACGCGCTGTCGGCCATCACACAGTTGCCGTACGGCGAGCTGGTGCGCGTTCCGCACATCGTCGACACGATGCGCCATCTGTTCGATGAATGCGTGGCCGTGGCGCGCGCCGAAGGCATCGCGTTGCCGGGGGATCTCTGGGAGCGCGTGCTCGCCATCTCCGAGAGCATGGCCGCGCAACGCTCCTCGACGGCCCAGGATCTGGCGCGCGGCAAGCGCAGCGAGATCGATCATTTGAACGGCTATATTGTCCGACGAGGCAGCGCGCTGGGCGTGCCGACGCCTGTCAATCAGACCCTGCACGGCCTGGTGCGCGCACTCGAAGCGACGCATCCGAAGTAACAGGTACCATCGAGCCATGAGCGAATACTGGCCATCATGGGTCCAGGACTGGCTGGGCGTGATCACACCGGTCGGTCACACGGTGCTGATCCTGACAGCGGCCTGGCTGCTGCAGCGGCTGGCGCGGCGGTTGATCCGCCGGCTGAGCGAGCGCAGGCTGCCCCCGGAGCTGCTGACCGGCGCCCGCCGCATCTCCGCGTTTCTGATTTACGGCGCAGCGCTGTTGCTGATCCTGGAGCGGCTCGGCGTCTCGGCGACCGTATTGTGGACGGCGTTCACCGGCTTTGCCGCGGTCGCCGCCGTGGCGTTCTTCGCCGGCTGGAGCGTGCTCTCCAACATTTTCTGCGCGATCCTGATCTTCACCAGCCGTCCGTTTCGCATGTACGAGTATGTGGAGCTGCTCGAGGACGGCGAAAAGCGCGGCCTCAAGGGCCGGGTGATCGACATCACCCTGGTCTACACCACCCTGCAGGAGGACGCGCCCGACGACAGCCAGTCCATCAGCATCCTGCAGGTCCCCAACACCCTGTTCTTTCAGCGGGTGGTCAGACGCCATCGCGGCAGCCGACGCGCCGTGGTGGGTCGCACGACTCGCGAGTCCTCGGAAAGCTCACCCTCCTGAGTCGCTCGCCGGGCGCCGGCGCACGGACTCGACTTGCTCTCCCGCGAACGGCCGCCGCGCCCGGCGGCCGCGATCGGCCCACCCGAGCGTCAGCCCGCGAGACCGTGGCCCGCATCCAGGTGCCGGGGAGACGCGCCGGCGCCGCGCCGCATCCCGCACGGCCAATGTGTCAACGGGCGGGGTGTCGCTGGTCACCAGACTCGACAGGTCGCCTATCGACTGCCGCAGATGTCGGCTCCGGGGCTCGCCGTACGTCCTCTGCGCGGACGTGCCAGCGCCAGGCACGCGCCGGATCGACGCTACGCCGCCGGTCGCCCGCGGGTCGGGCGCGGCTTTCAGACCTGAATGAGGAGACGACACATGACGTACATCGACGGTTTCGTAATTGCCGTTCCCAAAGCGAACAAGGAGAAATTCAAGGAACACGCAAAGACGGGCGACAGCGTGTTCATGGACCTGGGCGCCACACGCATCCTGGAATGCTGGGAAGACGACGTGCCGGAGGGCAAGGTCACCGACTTTCGACGTGCCGTGCAGGCACGGGATGACGAAGCGGTCGTGTTCTCCTGGGTCGAGTGGCCCGACAAGCCAACCCGCGACGCGGCCATGGCCAAGCTGCCCGAGCTGATGAAAACCGATCCGCGCATGAGCGCCGAAACCAATCCCATGCCCTTCGACGGACAGCGCATGATTTTCGGCGGCTTCGCACCGGTGGTGACGCTCGCGCAATGAACGCTCGGGCGGATCGTCGACGCTGATGTCGACCGCAGGCGTGGCGCGCGTCGCCACGCCGCCGCCGGCGTCCGCGGGCCCAGGCCGCCGGGGCGAAGCACTCCGCGCACCACAGCGCGATCGGCTGAGACGCGCCCGATGCGCTGCAGGCGCCCGCCGTCTATCGACTGAAGCACCGAGCCGAGATGGCCGGCGGCGGCTGCCCGCCGTGGCGTGGGCGCTCGGGGCGCCTGCGGCCTCGTCAGCGCAGCGCCCGTTCATGCGCCGCCCGTACCGCATCATCCCTGTCACACACGTAACATTCCTGTTACACCGCAAACTTCCTGTCACATGCGTGTCATGTTGCGGTCAAGCGCACCGGCTAGGATGGGGCACGTCTTACCGGAGCATTGCCATGGATCCGTTGACGAACCTGTACGAGCGCATGCGCGCGAGCGCGCCTCCGGGCACACTGCCGCCCGATCCACCGCCGTTCCATGAGTGGTTGCGCTATTGGAACGACAATGAGACCGACCCCGGCAACCTGCGCAATTTCGAGTATTGGCTGTCGCGCAGGATCCCGGTCGCCGACGGCCGACCGGCGCGCCGGCGGAAAGGCGCCGACTGATTCCGCTCGGCGGTAACATTACCCTCCAACCGCGGGGGGGGGCCCCCCCGGGCCCGGACCGGGGGCGCCGCCCCACCAGGGCGGCCCGGGCGGATACGGGACAG
>QGUO01000552.1 GCA_003242495.1 Pseudomonadota bacterium
CTGGCCAGTAAGGCGAACGCCGCCCAGGTGCCGCGTCGCATCGCCGAAAACACGCGCATGGCTTTCATGTCAGTGCTGTTCTTACGTCCGTGCCGCGCGGACGCTAGCACAGGCCGGGCCGGGGACAAAGCCGTCTCCCAACGCCCTCCATGATCGCCATGTTTCAAAGTTCGAGCGGGCCCTCGGCGAGCGCGCCGAGCTGCTCGCGCAAGGTCAGGATGTGATTCTCCCAGTAGCGCGGCTCCTCGAACCAGGGAAAGGCGCGCGGGAACGCCGGATCCTGCCAGCGCCGCGCCAGCCAGGCCGCGTAGTGGATCATGCGCAGCGCGCGCAACGGCTCGATCAATGCCAGCTCGCGCGCATCGAAGTCGCTGAACTGGGTGTAGCCTTCGAGCAAGTGCGTCATTTGCTCGGCCATCTCGGCGCGCGAGCCGGCGAGCAGCATCCACAGGTCCTGGATGGCCGGGCCGGTCATGCAATCGTCGAGATCGACGAAATGCGGCCCCTCCTCGGTCCACAGAATGTTGCCGCGGTGACAATCGCCGTGCAGGCGCAAGGTCTCGAGCGTGCCGACGGCGTCGAACGCGGCGTGCACATGGTCGAGCAGGTCGGCCGTGAGGCTCTCGTAGGCCGCCTCCAGGTGCGGCGGGATCCAGCCCTCGGCCAGCAGGAACTCACGCGACTGCTCGCCGAGCCGGTCGACGTCCACGTGCTCGCGCCAGCGGAACCGGTCACGCCGCCCGACGAGGTGGATGCGCCCCAGGAACCGTCCCATCCAGGCGCGCTCCTCGCGCGAGGCCAGCTCCGGCCAACGCCCGCCGCGGCGCTCGAACACCGCGAAGCGAAACCCCTGGTACTCGAACAGGGTGCGCCCGGCGTGCACGATGGGGGGAACCACCGGGATTTCGGCCGCGGCGAGCTCGAGCGCGAAGCCGTGCTCCTCGTGGATGGCGGCGTCCGACCAGCGTCCGGGACGATAGAATTTCACGATCAGCGGCGCGCCGTCCTCGATGCCCACCTGGTAGACGCGGTTCTCATAGCTGTTCAGGGCGAGGATGCGACCGTCGGACAGCCGGTCGAGCGATTCGACGGCCGCCACCACCACGTCGGGGGTCAGCGCGTCATAGGGGTGTGCAGAAGAATCCATGCGTGGAAAGGTAGCATGCCCCGGCGGGCGCCTGGGCGCATGTCGAACGCGCGCCGGGCATTCATGGCGCGCATCAGGTTGACGCGCCCCGGCGGCAATGATTCACTGCGACGCGCCCGCGTGCTGACGGGGGCACACCCGGGAATCGCTGACAACACGAAACGGAAATCCATGGCCATTTTAGTCACCGGCGGCGCCGGGTATATCGGCAGCCACGTCGTCCGCCAGCTCGGCGAGCGGGGCGAAGACATCATCGTGCTGGACAACCTTTCGACCGGATTCCGGTCGGCGGTGCTGCACGGGCAGCTCGTGGTGGGCGACACCGGCGACCGCGCGCTGGTGGGCGATCTGTTGCAACGCCACAAGATCGAGACGGTCATGCACTTCGCGGCACACACCATCGTGCCGGAGTCGGTGACCGATCCGCTCAAGTACTACGGCAACAACACCTGCGCGACGCGCAATTTGCTCGAATGCTGCCAGGCGGCCGGCGTGAAACATTTCGTGTTCTCCTCGACCGCGGCCGTCTACGGCATTCCCGACGGCGGCGTGGCCGCCGAGGACAGCCCCACCCGGCCGATCAATCCCTATGGCACCTCGAAGCTCATGAGCGAATGGATGCTGCGCGATCTGGCCGCGGCGAGCACGCTGCGCTACGTGGTGCTGCGCTACTTCAATGTCGCGGGCAGCGACCCGGGTGGACGGATCGGGCAATCGACACTCAACGCCACGCTGCTCACCAAGGTGGCGTGCGAGGCCGCGGTGGGCAAGCGCCCGCACGTCTCGATCTTCGGCACCGATTACCCGACCCCGGACGGCACCGGCGTGCGCGACTACATCCACGTGGAGGACCTGGCCGATGCGCACGTGCGCGCGCTCGACTATCTGCGCCGCGACGGTGCGTCGGTCACGCTCAACTGCGGCTATGGTCACGGTTACAGCGTGCGCGAAGTCATGTCGACCGTCGACCGGCTGAACGGCACGCCGGTCAAGACCATCGAGAGCCCGCGCCGTCCTGGCGACCCGCCCTCGCTGGTGGCGCGCGCGACGCGCGTGCGCGAGGTGCTGGGCTGGCAGCCGCGCTTCGACGACCTGGCGACCATCGTGCGCTCGCAGCTCGAATGGGAGAAACGGCTGCTTGCCGAGCCCGAGCTGCAGCGCAACTGACGCGCGGGCCGAACGGCCGCTGGCGCCGTTCGGGCGGCCTGCCCTCGGGCGCCGGCGGCGCGCCGGCGC
>QGUO01000553.1 GCA_003242495.1 Pseudomonadota bacterium
CGGAGAATGGCCGCTCGCGCCAGGGGCGCGGCGACCGAGCACCTCAAAAGTCTGGTATGCCGGCACGGGCGGCCGCGACAATCGTACGTGCGACCGGGCACCTCGCGCAGGCACCCAGGCGCCCCCTTGCGCGGCTACCCGGCGCGCAGTCCCTCACTCGCGCAAGGCGACCACGACCACCGACTTCGGCGGCAGATCGAACACCAGCGCGTCGCCCCGGCGCGTTGCCTTGAACGGCGCCGGGCGCACCGTATCGGGCCGCTCGAAGGTATTGTGCGCATCGATCGCTCCCGCAGTGAGCACGCGGCCCTCGGCCGCGCGCACGCGCGCTCCCTCGATGCGCGCCGTCACCGCGGCCCGGCGATGCGGATCGACGTTCACGAGCGCGAGATGCAGCCGTCCCTCGGTGTCGCGCGCCGCCGATGCATCCACCGCCGGCAGCTCGTGCCCCGCGTAACGGTATGGGGGCGTTTCGACCTGCGCGGGCAGCGCCGTCGCGTCCTGGAACGGCACGTACATCTCGAATACGTGATAGGTGGGCGTCAGGATCATTTTCTCCTTGTCCGTAAGGATCATCGCCTGCAGCACGTTGACCATTTGTGCGATGTTGCTCATGCGCACGCGCTCGGCGTGGCGGTGGAAGATGTCGAGCGTCAATGCCGCAACCAGCGCGTCGCGCAACGTGTTCTGCTGGTAGAGAAAGCCGGGGTTGTGGCCGGGCTCCGGGTCGTACCAGGTTCCCCACTCATCGACGTACAGGCCGATGCGTTTTTCCGGATCGTACTCGTCCATGATGGCCGAGTGCTTCGTCACCAGCTCATCCATGCGCAGCGCATGGCTCAGCGTGGAGGCCCACTGATCCTCCTCGAACCCGGTGGACGGGCCCTTGTCCTCCCAACGCCCCGGGAGCGTGTAGTAGTGGATCGAATACGCCTCCATGTGGGGCGCCGCGCGCGACAGCAGCACCTCCGTCCAACGATAGTCGTCCCCGTTGGCCCCGCCGGCGACCCGCTCCGGCCGGTTGTCGTGCGGCGCCTTGATGAAGGTCGCGAAGCGCCGATACAGATCGGCGTAATACTCGGGACGCATGTTGCCGCCGCATCCCCAGTTCTCGTTGCCCACGCCGAAGTATGGCAGGCGCCAGGGCTTGTCACGTCCGTTCTTGCGCCGTAACTGCGCGAGCTCGGAATTCGAGTCCGCTGTGATGTATTCCACCCACTCCGCCATCTCCTGCGGGCTGCCCGTTCCCACGTTGCCGGCCACGTAGGCGTCGGCGCCTATCAGCTCGACGAAATCCAGGAACTCATGCGTGCCAAAAGCGTTGCGCTCTTCGACGCCGCCCCAATGCGTGTTGATCTTCACCGGACGCTGTTCGCGCGGACCGATGCCGTCGCGCCAATGGTATTCGTCCGCGAAGCAGCCGCCCGGCCAGCGCACTACCGGGACCTTCAGCTTCCTGAGCGCCTCGAGCACATCGTTGCGGTAGCCGCGGGTGTTGGGAATGGGTGAGTCCTCCCCGACCCACACGCCTTCGTAAATGCCTCGCCCGAGGTGCTCGGCGAACTGGCCGTAGATATTGCGATGGATGCGCGGACCGGGCTGGTCCGCGCGCACGTTCACGGTTGCCGTGAGCGGCGCCGAGGACTGCGCCTGCACCGTGCTCATGCCGGCGCAGGTTGCGACGGCGGCGACCGCCAGCGCATTGCGGATGATCCTGTTCAATGCTCTCCCCCCTGTCTTCAAGAAATCCCGTGCACCCGCCTGCCTCCACTGCATTGGAGCGCACAATCGCGGCAGGCCGAGCCGGCGTCGTTCTTTATCCCTCGCCGGCTGCGGCGAAGGCCGCGACGGCGGTGCGTCGGCCCCGCAGGAATGCATCGGCCACCAGGCGCAACGGTGCAAGGTCGACATCGACGCGCCGCTCGTGCACCACCTGCGCGAACCGTGCATAGAGGCAGGCGTACTCGCGATCGTCCCCTTGCACGATGGTCCTGTCGTTCGCATGCAGCACAGCCCCGCCCTTGGACAGCACCAGGCGGCCGCGATCCGTCTCGATGTCGATGTCCCAGGTCGGCGGGCCGGTCTGACGAAAATCGAACTCGCAGCGAATCGCGGCGCCTTGTGTGTCGGTCAGTCGCAGCGCTGCTGCGATCGGCGTGTCGCAGTCCACGGGAATGAACAGGTGCGCCTCCTCGAGGAGGAGTGGCTGCGCAAGCAAGTGCGTCAGGATGGACAGGGCGTTGATGCCAGGGTCGAACACGCCCAGCCCCCCGCAGCGCCAGATCCATTCCTGTCCGGGATGCCAGCCGCGGACGTCGTCTTTCCAGGTGACCAGGACGGGCCGCACGGTGCAGCCGGCGAGCCAGTCACGCG
>QGUO01000123.1 GCA_003242495.1 Pseudomonadota bacterium
TCGCGGCAGGCCGTCTCAGCCGGTCTCGTCCCGGGCGGCGGTTGCCCTGCGGCGGGAACGCGTGTGCCGCCCGGCACGCGATGCCGAGACGCCATCGGTGTCGGCCAGGTCGGGTTCGCCGAGTACCGCGAGGAGGCGCGCGCGGGCGCGATCGCGCAGCTCGAGGGCGCTGTCCGCGTCCGGGAGCGGGCAGACCGGCGGCAGCACTTCGACCTCGATGCGGCCCGGCCGTGGCAGCAGGCGTCCGCAGGGCAGGATGCCGCGCGTGCCGCGGATCACCACGGGCACGATCGGCAGCTCGGCATGCGTGGCAATGGCGAAGGCGCCGATGCGGAAGCTGCCGAGGCCCGGCTGCTCGAGGATGGTGCCCTCGGGGAAGAAGACGAGCGCCTGTCCGGCACCGGCCGCCTTGAACAGGCGCCGTGCATCCATGCCGCCGGAATGGCGATTGAAGCGATCGACGAACGCCGAGCCGATGCGTCGCAACAGCAATCCGGCAAGCGGCACCTTGTTCACTTCTTTCTTGATGACGAAGGAGAAGCGCGCCGGCATGGCGGCCTTGAGCACCACGCCGTCGAGGTAGCTGGCGTGATTGGCGATCACTACGCAGGGCCCTTCGGGTAGCAGGTGCGCGGCGCGCACCGTCAGTCGCATTCCGGCGACAATGAAGAACAGGCGAGCGACGCCGTGCGCGACCGCGCGGCGCGCGTCGATGCTCAGCCCGGGCACCAGCGTCACGGCCACCAACGCGAGTGTGGCGAGTGGCACGAACACCGCCACGGCGTACAGGCCATAAACCAGCTCGAGCAGGCTGCGCAACGCGCGCCTCAGCCACTGGATCGGTGCGGGTTGAGCCATCGTCGTCGATCGAACTCTTGCAGCCTCGAGAATCTCGCCGGAGGCGGCGTCGCGAAAGGGAGCAGCGTCGCGGCGAATTTCTGTGAACTGGTTCTCTTTATGTCAACACCACGGGGGTTCTGTGATAACTATCACGCCTCGTCCGGGACCCCCTCCGCATACTGCCGACAATGCATGTACCGGGCTGGCCGGGAACACGCCTTGCCGTCCCGTGCGCCACTGACGAAGGCGATGAGTACCGTTACGAAAGGAACAGTTTACTCGAAGACGAGCAGCGAGACGGCGGCAAGCCCGTCCAGGGCTGCCATCGAGCGCTTTCTCGACGCCGTATGGATGGAGCGCGGCTTGTCGCCCAACACGCTGTCCGCCTATCGGGCGGACCTGGTGGCCCTCGACCGGTGGCTGCAGGCGCGCGGCACCTCGATCGTCGCGGCGACGCGCGCCGATGTGCTGGAGTTCATCGCCTGGCGGGTCGAAGCGGGCGCCCGCCCGCGTTCGACCGCCCGTCAGCTTTCGAGTTTCCGGCGTTTCTTCCGCTACATCGTGCGCGAAGGGCTGATCGCCGAGGATCCCACCGCGCAGATCGCCATGCCCAAGATCGGCCGTTCGCTGCCCAAGTCGCTGACCGAGGAGGAGGTCGAGGCCTTGCTCGCCGCGCCGGCCATCGAGGATCCGCTCGGGCACCGTGACCGCACCATGCTCGAGGTGCTGTATGCCACGGGGCTGCGCGTGTCCGAGCTGGTGAACCTCAAGGCGAGCCACGTGAACATGACCCAGGGCGTGCTGCGCATCGTGGGCAAGGGCGACCGCGAGCGCCTGATTCCCTTGGGAGAGGAAGCCGTCAGCTGGCTGCAGCGCTTCATCGACGGCCCCCGTCTCGAGATCCTGCTCGAGCGCCAGACCGACTACCTGTTTCCCACACGACGCGGCGACCGCATGACGCGTCAGGCGTTCTGGCACATCATCAAGCGTTACGCGCAGAAGGCGGGCGTGCAGAAGGCGCTCTCGCCGCATACCCTGCGACACGCCTTCGCGACCCACCTGCTCAATCACGGCGCCGATCTGCGTGTGGTGCAGATGCTGCTCGGGCACAGCGATCTGTCCACGACGCAGATCTACACGCATGTGGCGCGCGAGCGCATGAAGGAGCTGCACGCGCAGCATCATCCGCGCGGTTGAGCCCGAACCGGCCGGCAGGCCGACGCCGGTCGAGCCGCGTGGCGAGGGAGGTGCTAGACTGGCGCGCGAGACCTGCGGCGGCGTCGCTTCGGGCGCCGGTGCCGTGGGCCGATCGGAACCCCGACGGTCTGAAGCGTCTCTTGGAGAACCGGTTGCCTGAACTGTCGTCCGCGCGGGACACCCCATGGTGCGCCTGTCGCCGAGGGCGGCCAGCGGAGTGTCGATGAACAAGATCTCGCCCATTGCGTCCCTGCTCGCGTGCCTGTTCCTCGCGGTCAGCGCCTGCGCCAACGAGAGCGGCGCGGACCTGCGTGCCGTCATCCAGGAGAAGTTCCCCGGTGTGCAGATCGACGGGGTGCGCCCCTCGCCGGTCGCTGGCGTCTACGAAGTGGTCTTGGGCGCCGATACCGCGTATGTGAGCGCCGACGGGCGGTATCTGTTCAGCGGCGACCTGTACGAGATCGATACGCGCACCAATGTCACGGAGCTCAGCCGGACCCAGGCGCGCCGCGAGGTGCTCGCCAAGCTGGACGAGCGCGACATGATCGTGTTCGAGCCGGCCGGGGAGGCCAAGCACACCGTCACCGTGTTCACGGACGTCGAGTGCGGCTACTGCCGCAGGCTGCACTCGGAAATCGGGCGGATCACCCAGCTGGGTGTGCGCGTGCGCTATCTCGCCTACCCGCGCGCCGGGCCGGGGACGGACGACTGGCGCAAGATGGAGGCGGTGTGGTGCTCGCTGGATCGCCGACGCGCCATCACCCAGGCGAAGCTTGGTCAGGAGGTCAAGGCGCCCGACTGCGGCGCCACCCCGGTGGCAAGTCAGTACGCGCTCGGAGAGTCCGTGGGCGTGCGGGGCACTCCGGCCATTTTCGCCGCCACGGGCGAGTATATCGGCGGTTATCTGCCGCCCGAACGATTGCTGGCCGAGCTCGACGAGCTCGCGAAGCAGCACAAGTAGGCTGCCGGCGCGCCGGTCGCCGGCGCACTGCTGCACACAGACACGGCTCACTCGCCCACGGGTTGGGGGCCCATGGGTGGGGGGTGGCCACCGGCGACCAGGGTGTCGCCGGGGACGGTTCAGCGGGTACGCAGGTCGGGGAGGCCGGAAGCGTTCCGGGAAGGGCGGCGGCAGGCCGCGGCCCGCGTTGCTCAGCGCTCGAGCAGCTTCAGCTTGTCGGGCTTGCCGTCCCACTCCTTGGCGTCCGGCGGCGCGGGCTTGCGCTCGGTGATCACCGGCCAGGTCTTGGCCAGCTCGGCGTTGAGCTCCTTGAAGTGCTCCTGACCGGGCGGCAGCTCCTCCTCGGAGAAAATCGCCTCCGCCGGGCATTCGGGCTCGCACAGGGTGCAGTCGATGCACTCGTCCGGATCGATCACCAGGAAATTCGGCCCTTCATGGAAGCAATCGACCGGGCACACCTCCACGCAGTCGGTGTACTTGCACTTGATGCAGTTTTCGGTGACGACAAAGGTCATTCAGGGCTCCGTCTGGGGCATTGCATGATATCCGATCGACTCGCAGGACTCGGCGTGTGCCGGTTCGATCGGCGCCCGGCAATCTGGCGATCGAGGCCATCCTCGCACCACTACGCGGCACCAATTTTGCCAAGACCGGCGGGGCAGGGAAAGTAATGAAACGTGATGAGGCCTTCGCGAGGAGTGATAAGGCGTCGCGTCCGCTCACTTCTCGCGCGGCCGCGCGTCGATGTCACTGAAGTGCAGCGACTCGCGCCCGGCGCGGCGATCCTCGAGAAAGCGCCGCAACGCAAACTCAACGCTCAGGAAGGCCAGATCGTCCCAGGGAATCGCGTTTTCCTCGTACAAGCCGACTTCCAGGCTCTCGGGTCCCACGCCGAAATCCGTGTCGAGCAGGCGCGCGCGGAACAGCACGTGTACTTGATGGGCATGCAGCACGTGCACGATGGCCAGCGGCGAGCCGATCTCCACCCGGGCCAGCGCCTCCTCGACCGATTCGCGGGCGGCCGCGGCCTGCAAGGTCTCGCCGTTCTCCATGAAGCCTGCCGGCACGGTCCAGAACCCCCGGCGCGGCTCGATCGCACGCCGGCAAAGCAGGATTTTTCCCTCCCACTCGGGCACGCAGCCGGCGATGATCCGGGGGTTTTCGTAGTGAATGGTCCCGCAGGCGGTACACACATACCGCGGAAGATGATCGCCCGGGGGGATCTGTTGGGCGACCGGCTGGCCGCACGCGGAGCAAAACTTCATCGAACGCCTGCCGGCTGACGCGCCGGCTGCCGCGTTGGCGAAGCGAGGTGATCAGGCATCGTAAGCAGCGCCCTTCGGCCAGGATACGCACTCTCGCCGATACGGCGGCCGACAGGGCTGGCCTGCCCGAGACGGCGCGCAAGAATGTAGCACAGGGCCCGGCGCCGGATCGCGCACGGGCGGCAGGGCGCTGGTGTTTCGCCGTGGCGCGGGGTCGTCCGATGAGCGCCACCCGCTGCGTCACGGCCCGTCAGCACTCAAGCGGAACCGGCTTCGCCGGGCTCGTAGCGGACGCCGGTCACTCGCAACGTACGCGGATCACCCCCCGGAGTGGTCCAATCGATGGACTGGCCGGGCTTGAGCCCGATCAAGGCCGCGCCGATGGGGGTGAGCACCGAGACGCGCCGCGTGGCGATTTCCGCCTCGTGCGGCCAGACCAGCGTCACCTCGCGAGTCTCGCCGGTGGTCTCGTCCACATAGGTCACTTGCGAGCCCATGCGAACCACGTCGGGGTCGCATTGATCGTCCGGCACGACCTGCGCCCGGCTCAATTCCTCGCTCAGGTAGTCGAGCACAGGGGAGTCAGGCTGTACTTCGAGCAGTCTCGAGAGGCGCTGGAACTCGGTCGCGGAGATGACGATACGCGGTCGCGATCCGGACGAGAGAGCATTGGCGTCGACGGTGTTTCCGGGAATCATCGAATTAACTCCATGGTTGGCCGGTCGTGAAACGAACGCGTGGCGGAACGGGTCCGGTCACATGCCGGCATGGTGCGGCACGGTTACGAGGTCGGTTTCGGGTTCGAGAAAAGGAGCGCTCGGGCTCGGGGTTCACCCCGGGCGAGCGGCAACGGCCTTACGCCCGGGGACGAGAGCCCTGGATCGAGCGACCTGCAGATTCGGGGCGCGTAGCGTTGCAAAGGGTAGACACCATGGCCTCAGGATAGTGCTTGGCCGGTGGGTGTCAAGGCGACCGCCCTTGGCCCCCAAGGCTATGGTGGACGAGCCGTAAAGGGCCGTGCGCGCCGGCCGGCGTTAGCCTTGCTGCCGGCGCGGCGCACCATGCCTGCTGCACTGCGCGGGCTCGCCGGGGGCGTTCGATGAGCGGAGCGGCTCGTCGCAGGGGTGAGCATCGGGGCGCGCCCGAGGATGACGGAATCCGGCGTTCCTGCGCTGACCGCACGCGGCGGTGCAGCATGGAGACCCGGTGGACATGGGATGCACCCGGCAACCCATCGCTCGCACGCCCTCGGCGGCTCGCGGCGCAAGCGCTTGCCAGGGGGCGCCGGCCCCCGTTGCCCGGCGCCGGCGCACGAGTGAGAATCGTGGCGGGCGGCCGTGAGCCGGGCGTCCACGGACAAGCTGAAAGAAGCATTCGTGCGCTGACCGGAGGATGACCCGCTCATGCAGGGATCTCGTCGCCGCTTCGTGCAGTCCGCCTCGGCCGCATTGTTGGCCGCCCCCTTCGTGCATACCCGCGTCACGCGCGCCAAGGCCGCGGCCGCGCGCAAGCTCGGCTTTGCATTGTGCGGGCTCGGAACCTTGAGCGAAAAGCAAATTGCGCCCGCGCTGCTCGAGACGGAACACTGCAGGCTGGCGGGCGTGGTGACCGGCTCGCCGGAAAAGGCCGAGGCCTGGCGTCGGCGGTACGACCTGCCGGCGCGCTCGGTATACACATACGACACCATGCATCGCATGGCCGATGACCCGGACATCGACGTGGTGTACGTGGTCACGCCCAATGCGCTGCATCTGGAGCACACGGTGGCCGCCGCGCAGGCCGGCAAGCACGTGCTCTGCGAAAAACCCCTGGAGATTTCGGTGGAGCGCTGCCAGCGGATGATCGAGGCCTGCCGCTCGGCGGGCCGGTTGCTGGGCACGGCGTACCGCTGCCAGTTCGAGCCGCATCACCTCGAGTGCATGCGTATCGCCCGCGAGCGCGAGCTCGGCGCGCTGCGCATCGTGCAGGCCGGCTTCGGCATCGATGTCGGCGCGGCCGGCCAGTGGCGCCTGAACCATGCGCTGTCCGGCGGCGGCGCACTCATGGACGTGGGCGTCTATGCGTTGCAGGCCACGCGCTACTTGACGGGTGAGGAGCCCATCCTGGTCGCGGCCGTCGAGACCAAGACCGACCCGGTGAAATTCAAGGAGGTCGACGAGACCGTGGTGTGGAACGCGAAGTTTCCGAGCGGCGTCGTGGCGTATTGCACGGCGAGCTTTTCGACGGGCGGCATCGCGCACCTGCGCGCCACCGCCGAGCGCGGCTGGTTCGAGCTCGATCCCGCCTTCTACTACGGCGGCATCCGGGGCCGGCGCAGCGACGGCCAGCCGCTTTCATTCCCGCAGATCGATCAGTTCGCGGCGCAAATGGACGACTTTGCGCGGTGCATCCTCGAGGACAGGCCGACGCGCGTGCCCGGCGAGGAGGGCATGCGCGATGTGCGCATCATGATGGCGATCTACGAATCGATCCGCACGGGCAGGGCGGTGGCGCTGGCTGCCTGAGCGCGTGAGCGCGCGCTATCGACGTCATCTCAGCGCGACCCTGCACATCACCGATGACGTCGAAGCGTTCGGGGAAGCGCTTCTCAGTCATATTCGCGGTGCATCGCTGTCCGGCTCCGATCCCTATTGCAGGAAGGCGGACGCTTCGCGCACAACGCGCAAATCGATCGGCGAACGAAAGCCGCAAAGGCATCGTTGTGAAGTTCGCCTGTCGGCTCGGACACGCGCTCAGGCGCGCCGGTCAGTGCACGAGGTCGGCCGATGCCTTGCTGGTTCTTCGATACTCCGCAACCAGCGAGTAATCCCACAGGATATCGAAGTCGAAGCCGACCTCTTTGTTTTCTCTGATCACTCCGCCCTCGGTCCACACGGGAGTGCCGGCATCGAGTGTAAACAGGAAAACATGCGGCATTTCCTCGAACGACCACAGCAGCTGGGCCGGTTTCGCGAGCTGCATCCGCGCCGGCGCCATGATGCCCGGCGGATGCTTCAGGTACGGGAACGCCAGAACGAATCCTGGGGGCATGGGGATATCCGGCAACGGTTATCCTCCTTCGCGTATTCGAGCAGCAGTCCGGTCCCGCCTTGCGACGTCAATGGGGCGGAGCCCGCATGAACGAAACGAGTCTGCTGAGACAGCAGGGTGCGCTGCCAGTTCTTGTCTTGATCCTTTGCTCCACCACGAGAGGTCAGTTTGCTCTTGCACATTGCGGATCGTTTTCCAAACCAGATGGAGTCGGCCGAACCATCAGCGGTGCACTGCTTCGCCTGCCCGTTCGGCATTCGAGCAGGCGCTGAGTGCGATCGCCATGCCAGACACATCTCCCTTGTAGAGTACGTGCCGTGAACGGACATGCTTTGGCCTAGGATCAGCTCGCACGCAGCGTCAAAGAACTAATCTGCGTTTTTCAACGTAGGGAGCGTGTTTGCAGGTCGGCCGCCGGGCCGAACGATCCGTTCCCGCGAAGCGCCTGGCGCGCGCTCTGTTTCAGTGAGGGGGCGACCGGTGATTTCGCTCCGTGCAGGCCGGCGGGGAAGCGCGGCTTGAAGCGGATCGGCCGCCCGTTCAGGCGCGCCGGGTACGGAAATGAATCCTGGGTGGTGCCGGTGGTCGGAGTCGAACCGACACATGGTTGCCCATGGCAGATTTTGAGTCTGCTGCGTCTACCAATTCCGCCACACCGGCAGCGAGCCCCCGCAAGACGGGGAGAGGGGCAGGGGGCGGCAAGTATAGTGGCGGGCGGCCCGACTCGCCAAGTCGCCGCGGGTCGTGCGACGTTTTCGCGCCGAGGCGCATCTAAGCGGCCGAGATGTCACAAACCGAGTCACACGACATTCCACCCGAGGTGATCCGCGCCGCGAGCGCGGGCGATCCGGCGGCGCACGCGGCCATTTACCGGGCCTATTCCCGGCCGGTCTACACCTTGATCCGGCGGCTCGTGGTTCGTCCGGCGGTGGCCGACGAGCTGTTCCAGGACGTGTTCGTGCAGGTCCTGCGCAGCATCGGCGACTATTCGGGCGCGGGCTCGTTCGGCGGCTGGGTGCGCCGCATCGCCGTGCGCAAGTGCCTCATGTACCTGCGCTCGCCCTGGCATCGCGCCGTGCTCTGGCTGGATGCGCCCGAGCGCGACGCCGAGCCGGCGCTGCCCGACCCCGGGCCGCGGGTCGATGCGCAGGCGGCCGCCCAGGCCGATCTCGAACGGGCGCTCGCCGCCTTGCCGGCGCTCAGCCGCACCATCGTCTGGTTGCACGACGTGGAGGGTTACACGCACGAGGAGATCGCGCGGCTGTTCGGCCGCACCGTCAGTTTCTCCAAGTCGCAGCTCGCCCGGGCGCACGCCCGGCTGCGTGAGCTGCTTGATCCGCAAGTCGAGTCATGGCCATGCACCTCTCTATCGATCAGCTCCTGAGCGTGCGCGACGGCGCACCCGTGGACGCCGCCGTGCCCGAGCATCTCGCTGCCTGTGAACGCTGTGCCGCGGAGCTCGAGCGGCTGCGGCGCGCGCGGGCGGCGCTGCGCGCGCTGCCGGATGTCGAGCCGCCGCCGACGGCATGGGAGGCCATCGCCGCGCGAGCGGCGGGCGCGCGCAGCCGGTCGCGGCCCCTGCTTCTGGCGGGCGGCCTGGCGGCGGCCATCGTCGTAACGGTGATGGTGGCCGGGCTGCTGCCGCGCGCGCTGCGCGACGACCCGGCGACGCACGCCCCGCAGGCCGCGGCCGCCCGGCCGGCCGCGGCGAGGGCGGCGCCGCCCGCCACGGTGGTCGAGCCATCCGTGGCGGAGCGGGTGGCGCAGTCGCGTGAGCTGGAATGGATGCTCCAGGCTCTGCCGCCGCGCCGTATCGAGCGGGTGTCCACGGCGGCCAC
>QGUO01000554.1 GCA_003242495.1 Pseudomonadota bacterium
GTGCACGTCAGTGAGCACCGGCAGGCCGAGCTGACGTTTGACCTCGTCGAGGATGCGCAGCCCCTCCTCCATGCCCGGCCCGCGGAAGCTGGTGCGCGAGGAGCGGTTCGCCTTGTCGAAGGAGGCCTTGAAGATGTAAGGCACGCCGAGCCGCGCGGTGAGCTCCTTCATCCGGCCCGCGGTCTCCAGGACCAGGCCCTCGCTCTCGATCACGCAGGGACCGGCGATGAGGAAGAAGGGTTGGTCGGGACCGACGGTGAAATCAAGCAGGCGCATAGGGGGCCTCCGGCGCGGTGTGCACGAGAACGGCCTGTCAACCGGTCGCCACGGCAGGCAGCTGCCCCTGGTGATAGGCGCGCGCCGCCTTGACGAACCCGGTGAACAGCGGATGGCCGTCGCGCGGCGTCGAGCGGAACTCCGGATGGAACTGGCTGGCGACGAAGAACGGATGACTCGGCAGCTCGATGACTTCCACCAGTCCGTCGCGCGAGAACCCCGAGAAGCGCAGACCCGCGTTCATCAGTTTCTGCAAATAGCGGTTGTTGAACTCGTAGCGGTGCCGGTGACGTTCCATGATGACGTCGCTGCCGTACACCTGGTGCACCCGCGAGCCGTGCGACAGGCGCACTTCCTGCGCGCCGAGACGCATGGTGCCGCCGAGCCTGGAGGTCTCGCTGCGCTGTTCGATCGTGCCCTTCTGGTCCTGCCACTCGGTGATCATCGCGATCACCGGATGCGGCGCCGCGCGGTCGAACTCGGTGGAATGCGCCCCCTCGAGGCCCGCGACATTGCGGGCGTACTCGACGATGGCGAGCTGCATGCCGAGGCAGATGCCGAGGTACGGAATGCCGTTCTCGCGCGCGTAGCGGATCGCCTGGATCTTGCCCTCGACGCCCCGCTCGCCGAATCCGCCCGGCACCAGGATGGCGTCCACGCCCTCGAGACAACCGGTGCCGTGCTTCTCGACCTCGGTGGCCTCCACGAACTGGAGGTTCACCCGCGTTCGACTGCGCAGACCGCCGTGGGTGAGCGCCTCGCACAGCGAAAGATACGCATCGCGCAGGTTCACGTACTTGCCGACCATGGCCACGGTCACCGTGGTGTCCGGATTGCTCTTGGCGGCCACCACCTGACGCCATTCGCTCAGGTCGGCGGGCTTGACGTCGAGGCGCAGCTTCTCCACCACGATGGAGTCGAGCCCCTGTTCGTGCAGCATCAGCGGAATCTTGTAGATGTCGTCGGCGTCGATCGCCGAGATCACCGCACGCTCCTCCACGTTGGTGAACAGGCCGATCTTGCGGCGCTGATCCTCGGGCAACGGGTCCTGCGAACGGCACAACAGCACGTCCGGCTGGATGCCGATGGAGCGCAGCTCCTTGACCGAATGCTGCGTGGGCTTGGTCTTGATCTCCCCGGAGCTCGGGATGTAGGGAATCAGCGTCAGGTGCATGTACAGCACATTGTCGTGGCCGAGCTCCACACCCATCTGGCGGATGGCCTCGAGAAAAGGCAGCGACTCGATGTCACCCACCGTGCCGCCGATCTCCACCATGCACACATCGGCGTCGCCGGCGCCGAGGCGGATGCAATGCTTGATCTCGTCGGTGACGTGCGGGATGACCTGCACCGTCGCGCCGAGATAGTCGCCGCGGCGCTCCTTGGCGATCACCCGCTCGTAAATGCGTCCAGTGGTGAAATTGCTGTTGCGCGTCGTGGTGGTGCGCACGAAGCGCTCGTAGTGCCCGAGGTCGAGATCGGTCTCGGTGCCGTCGTCGGTCACGAACACCTCGCCGTGCTGGAAGGGGCTCATGGTGCCGGGATCCACGTTGATGTACGGATCGAGCTTCACCATGCTGACCTTCAGACCGCGCGCTTCGAGGATGGCCCCCAGCGAGGCGGCAGCGATGCCCTTACCGAGCGAGGAAACAACACCGCCGGTCACACAAATATAACGAGTCATCAGGGCACCGTCGCTTGAGCTGATGGGAGGGAAACGCCGCACGCACTGTGCGTGTCGAGGTCATTCACGACGGGAGGCCAGTGTACCGGAGAGTCGACAGCGATGAAAGTGATCGCGCGCAGATCGCACGCGACGTAGCGGCGAACCGCTGCGCAGCCGCGCGCTTGCCGGTGGTCCCGCGCAACTATCGTGTGAACGGACGGCGCGCGGCCGCCGTGGCCTGGATCTGCGGTCTGCCCTCCCAGACGAGCCGCACGGCCGGCGCGCCGGGCTCCGCGGCGAACTCGCGCGCCATCCACAGATCGCCGACGGCGATCAGCGTCTCACCGGCATAGACCAACGGGATGCGCCCGCGCCACCAGGGCAGCACGTGCGCGGTCTGCAGGAGCTTCTTGAGCTTGCGGCGG
>QGUO01000555.1 GCA_003242495.1 Pseudomonadota bacterium
CTATGTGATCGGTCGCGCGCCGATCTGGCTGACCTTGTTCGCCATGCTGGGGCTGGTGGCGGTCATGGCGGCGTACGCCGCCGCGGTCGGCTACGGCTTCGCGCGCTGGCTGCGCCGTGGCTCGGCGTTCGACCGGCTCCTGGTGCTGCCCGCCGCGTGGGTGACCATGGAGTGGTTCCGTGGCTGGTTCCTGAGCGGCTTTCCCTGGTTCGCCGCCGGCTACTCACAGATCGACACGCCGCTCGCCGGCCTGGCGCCGGTGGGCGGCATCTACACGGTGAGCTTCGCGGTGCTGTGTTCGGCAGGTGCGCTCACCGCGCTGCTGCTCGGTGGCACGCGCGAGCGCATCCTCGCCGCGGCGGTCGCGGGTGCGCTCTGGCTGGTCGCGTTCGGATTCTGGGATCGTCCGTGGACCGAGGCGACCGGTGAGCCGGTGACGGTGGCCATCGTCCAGGGCGCGGTCCCGCAGGATCTGAAGTGGAGCATCGCGCAACGCGATGCCACCATCGAACTGTATCGCTCGCTCACCGAGCCGCACCTCGGCACCGACATCATCGTCTGGCCCGAGGCGGCATTGCCGGCGCTGGTCCATGAACTCGGTCATGTGCTCGGGCCGCAGTGGGTGGACGCGCGCAACAGCGGCTCGGCGCTGGTGCTCGGGCAGCTGCGCGAGGACGGCGAGCAGGGCAACTACTACAACGGCGTGCTGGCGCTCGACCGCGAAGCGCAGTGGTATTACAAGCGTCGGCTGGTGCCATTGAGCGAGTACTTCCCGGTACCCGACTTCGTGCGCGAGTGGCTGCGCGGCCTGGACCTGCCGTACAGCGGCTTCGAGCCGGGCGCGCGCCGCCAGCCGGCGCTCGATGCCGCCGGCCAGAAGCTCGGCGTGACCATCTGCTACGAGGACGCCTATGCCGCCGACCAGCTTGCGGTGTTGCACGAGGCGACACTGCTCGTGAATGTGACCAACGACGCCTGGTTCGGCGACTCCACCGCCGCGCATCAACATCTCGAGATCAGTCGCATGCGTGCGCTGGAGGCGGGGCGCCCGTTGCTGCGCGCGGCGAACGACGGCATCTCCGCCATCATCGGCGCGGACGGCCGTGTCGTCGAGGTGTTGCCGCGCTTCGAGCCGGGCGTGCTGACCGGCAGCGTGCAGCCGCGCATTGGTCTGACGCCCTATGCGCGCGTGGGCAACTGGCCGATCGTTTCGCTGTGCCTGATCCTGCTCGGGGTGGCGCTGCTGCCGCGCCTCGCGGCGCTGCGCGCCCGGCGCGCGCGTGAAGCGGCCGTATAACATTGCGCAGCGCGGCTGACGCGCATCGGCGACAACCGCATGGGACCGCACGCGCAGGGTTTGGTGGCGCTGGTCCGAGCGCTTATCATGGCGCGCCGACCACAAGAGCAATGCCGGATCGCGCGTGGAAAATTTCTTGCAAGTCGTTCTCCTCGGCATCATCGAGGGGATCACCGAGTTTTTGCCCATCTCCAGCACCGGACACCTGCTGATCGCCCAGCACTGGCTGGGGCGACGCTCGGAGCTGTTCACCGTCGCGATCCAGGCCGGCGCCATTCTGGCGGTGGTGGTCATCTACTGGCGACGGCTGTGGGGCATGGGGATGCATTTCTCCAGGCCGGAGAACCGCGACTATCTCTACAAACTGTTCGTGGCCTTCCTGATCACGGTGGTGGGCGGGCTCATCGCCAAGCTGATGGGGCTCGAGCTGCCCGAGACCGTCGCGCCGGTGGCCTGGGCGCTGATCATCGGCGGGTTCGCGATCTTCGTCGTCGAGTGGCATGCCTCCCGCCAACCCGTCAATGACACGCTCACCTGGAACGTGGCCTTCTGGGTCGGCATCGGACAGATCCTCGCCGCGGTGTTCCCGGGCACGTCGCGGTCCGCGGCAACCATCTTCGCGGCGATGCTCGCTGGCATGACCTCGCGGCCGGCGGCCACGGAGTTCGCCTTCATCGTCGGCATCCCCACCATGTTCGCCGCCACCGCATACGAGCTCATGGCCGTCTACCACGCCGGCCAGGTCGACCAGGAGCCCTGGTTCGACCTGGCAGTCGGGTTCGTGGTGTCCGCGGTGGTGGCCTTCATCGCGGTGAAGTGGCTGCTCGTCTACATCCAGTCACACCGGTTCACGGCGTTCGCCTGGTACCGCATCGTGTTCGGGGCGCTGCTGCTCATGGCCGTCGGCTGAGCGATCCGCCGCACATGCGCCGCGCCCTGTGGCCGTGCGCGCCGCAGGCGCATGGTGAGTGTCCTGAGCGTCGCTGGATCTTCACCGTGGTGCGCGTGACCCACGTGGCGCAATGCGACGCAAGCTTGCGCAGCGAAACTCAAAGTTTAGGCCTACCGC
>QGUO01000556.1 GCA_003242495.1 Pseudomonadota bacterium
GGCCGTCTTCACGATGCAGCCGCGCTCCGCGACATTGCCGTACAGCACGGCCAGACCGCCGTCCTGGCTGTAGGCGGACGACACGGAGCGGATGCAGCCGCTGGCCCGATCTGTATCCAGCTCAGGGTAGCGGCAATCCTGTGAGAACGCCTGTTGGCTCGGGATGCCTGCGGGGCCGGCGCGGAAGAACTCGCTGACCTCCGGGCTGCGGCTGCGCATCACGTCCCACTGTTCGATGGCCTCGCCCAGGGTCGGGCTGTGGATGGTCGGCACCTTGGCATCGATGAGGCCCGCGCGCTCGAGCTCGCCGAGGATGGCGATCACGCCGCCGGCGCGATGCACGTCCTCCATGTGATAGTGGCTCGATGGCGCCACTTTGCACAGGGTCGGCACCCGGCGCGACAGCCGGTCCACATCGCGCATGGTGAAGTCGATCTCACCCTCCTGCGCGGCCGCCAGCAAATGCAGCACCGTGTTGGTGGAGCCGCCCATGGCGATGTCCAGCGACATGGCATTCTCGAACGCCGTCTTGTTGGCGATCGCGCGCGGCAGCACCCGCTCGTCGTCGCCTTCATAGTAGCGCTTGGCGAGCTCGACGATGAGCTGCCCTGCCCGGCGGAACAGCTTCTCGCGATCGGAGTGGGTCGCGAGCAACGAGCCGTTGCCCGGCAGAGAAAGTCCGAGCGCCTCGGTCAGGCAGTTCATGGAGTTCGCCGTGAACATGCCGGAGCACGAACCGCAGGTCGGGCATGCCGAACGCTCGATGCGCTGTACGTCCGCGTCTGCGACGCGCGTATCGGCGGCGGCCACCATGGCGTCGATGAGATCGAGCGTCACGGACTTGTCGGCCAGCTTGGTCTTGCCCGCCTCCATGGGCCCGCCCGACACGAAGACGGTCGGAATGTTGAGCCGCAGGGCCGCCATCAGCATGCCCGGGGTGATCTTGTCGCAGTTGGAAATGCAGACCAGCGCGTCCGCCATGTGTGCGTTACACATGAACTCCACGCTGTCCGCGATCAGCTCCCGCGACGGCAGGCTGTAGAGCATGCCGTCGTGGCCCATGGCGATGCCGTCGTCGACGGCAATGGTGTTGAACTCCTTGCCGACGCCGCCCGCGCGCTCGATCTCGCTGATCACGAGCTGCCCCAGATCCTTCAAGTGCACGTGTCCGGGCACGAACTGGGTGAAGGAGTTGGCCACGGCGATGATGGGCTTGCCGAAATCGCCCTCCTTCATGCCGGTGGCGCGCCACAGGGCGCGGGCGCCGGCCATGTTGCGGCCGGATGTGCTGGTGCGGGAGCGCAGTGCGGGCATAACGATCCTGGTGATGAATGCAACGACGCCCGGGATTGTGCGCCGGGTCGTCTATACTGAGAAATACAGAATTCCGGACCTCATTATAGGGCATCCATATAGTGGAATTGAGGCAGCTCCGGTATTTCCAGGCCGTGGCAGAGGAAGGCAGTTTCTCGCGGGCGGCCGAGCGGCTGCACGTATCACAGCCGCCCTTGTCCCTGCACGTGAAGACCCTGGAGGAGGAGCTGGGCGTGCGGCTTTTCGACCGCACCAACCGCGGCGTGACCCTGACGCCCGCGGGCCAGGTGTTCTTCGACGAGACCCGCGCGGTGCTCCGCCGGCTCGACCAGGCGGTGATCAAGGCGCAATCCGCCGGCCTGGGCGAGGTCGGCACGCTCTCCGTCGGCTTCGTGTCCATCGCCGGATTGAGCATCCTGCCGCCCGCGCTCAAGCGCTTCCGGGAGCAATTCCCCAAGGTTGACGTGCAGTTACATGAGCTGACCACCGATGCGCAGCTGCCCGAGCTGCGCGCCGGGCGCCTCGATCTGGGCATCGGGCTCGGGCCCGTCGACGAGAGCGGTCTCACCTTCGAGACCCTCGGCGCCGAAAGCCTGCTGCTGGCGGCCCCGCTCGGCCATCGCCTGCTCCCGCCCTCGGGAGCGGTGCGTCTGAAGACGCTGTCCAATGAGCCCTTCATCATCCCGCCGCGTGACGTGGCGCCGGGACTCTACGATCTGATCATCAGCCTGTGCCGGGCCAATGGGTTCGTGCCGAGGATCACGCAGCACGCGCGGCAGATGCAGACGGTGATCGGCCTCGTGGCCAGCGGGATGGGAGTCGCGCTCGTGCCGGCCTCGGTCCAGAACCTCGGGCGTCCGGGCGTGCAGTATCGGCCCCTGCGGGGTGCCACGGGACAGGTGGAGTTCGGTCTGCTGCGTGCGCGCGACGACCACAGCCCCGTGGCCGGCCGATTCGCCACCGTGCTCAAGGAAGTGGCCAAGGGTGCCGGGCGCCGCTGAGGCCTGACGCTGCCGCCACAGATACGACATCCGCCCCGGCCTGCATGGGC
>QGUO01000124.1 GCA_003242495.1 Pseudomonadota bacterium
CGTCCTCCCCGAGGTTCGTCGCGCGGGTGCTGCTCGAGTCGACGCTGGTCCGGGTGCGCGGCCCCGTGCCGGCGGTGCGTCCGAATCTGACGCTCATGCCCGGGACCAGCCTGCCGGCGGGCTACGTCGATTCCAATCCCGACGGCGATGACGGCCGGCCGCTCAGCGACTACGACATCATCGGCTCGGCGATCGAGCGTACCGGCCTGTTCGCGTTGAGCGGGGTCGAGGATCTCGGCTTTGTCTATATCCCGCCGCTGTCGCGTACCCAGGACATCGGCGTGAGCGCGCTGCTGGTCGCCGCGCGCTTCTGCCGTGAGCGTCGCGCGCTCCTGATCGTCGACCCGCCGGCCTCGTGGGACACGCCCGACGCGGCCATCGAGCGCCTGCGGCAGCTGAACTTCCATAGCGACGATGCCGTGATGTTCTTTCCGCGGATCGCGTGCCGCGACCGCCTGCGCGGTCGCAGCGAAATTTTCGGCAACGGCGGGGCCGTCGCCGGCATCCTGTCGCGACAGGTTACCGGCGAGAGCGCGCTGCCGCGTCCCGATGTGGAGCCGGAGCCCGTGCTGCGCGCCGGGGTGAGACTGTCATGCGCGGTGAACGGCCGTGAGCGTGCGCGGCTGCTGGCACATGGCATCAATGTGCTGCAGACCGTCCGCAGCGCGCAGCCCAGCCCTCTGCACCTGCGTACGCTGTCGGGCGGCTCGAACGCGTCGGCGGATTGGGGCTACCTCGCACCGCGGCGCTTCGCGTTGACGGTGCTGAACACCATCGAGCGGGGCACTCGCTGGGCGCTGGCGACGGACCGGGGTCCCGGCGTGTGGCAGCAGGTCACCCGGCAGGTGACCGCCTTCATGCGGCGCCTGCACGGGGCCGGTGCGTTCGGCCTGCTGCCCGAGGATCAGGCCTTTGCCGTGGTGTGCGACGAACGCCTCAACGACGCGGGCGATCCGCCCGAGGTGAACATCCTGGTCCAGTTCGCATCCTTGCATTCCGGTGAGCACCACGGGTTCATGATCAGTCACGGCATGCACGGCAGCAGTGTGCGGCCCGTCGCGGTGAACCGGCTCGAGACCGCCCGGGCGGTCGCCGAAGTCCTGGAGCGTGAGACCCCGCGCCGGATGGAGCGACGCCAGGCGGCTGTCTGATCAGGGCGCGCCGCGCAGGCGCGGACTGCGCCAAAGAATCTCCGCGCCCTGCTCGTGGCGGGCGAGCACACGGGCCACCACGAACAACAGGTCCGAAAGCCGGTTGAGGTAGCGCGGCACCTCAGGCTCGACCCTCTCTCGTTCGGCGAGCGCCCACACGCGCCGCTCGGCGCGCCGCACGATGGCGCGCGCCAAATGACACGCCGAGGCCGCTGCGCCGCCGCCCGGCAGAATGAACTCCTTGAGCGGCGGCAGGTGCTGGTTCAGGCCATCGAGCAGCGTCTCGAGGCGCGTGACGTGCTCGGCCGTGACGGCCCGGTAACCCGGCATGGCCAGTTCACTGCCGAGATCGAACAGCTCGTGCTGGATCTCGGTGAGGGCGGCGACGATGTGTTGCGGCAGGTCGGGCACGGCCAGCACCATGCCGAGCGCGCTATTGGCCTCATCGACGTCGCCGTACGCCTCGATCCGCGCGTGGGTCTTGCCGACGCGTGTGCCGTCGCCGAGACCGGTGGTGCCGTCGTCTCCGGTGCGCGTGTAGATTTTGGACAGGCGGTGACCCATGGGCGGAGTCTGGCGCAAAGCGGGGCCCGGCGCAAAGCGGGGTCAACCGCCCGGCCGCCAGCGCAGGCTCACGAAGACGTTGCGGCCGTCCTGACGGTAGTGGTCGATGGTCTCGTACTCGCGATCGAGCGCGTTGCCGAGGCGCGCTTGCAGCGCCCACTCGCGGTTGAGGGTGACCTCGGCGACCAGGTCGAGCACCACGTAGCCGCCAAGCCGGGTCTGGTTGGCGAGCTCCTCGTAGCGCGACCCGGACGCATTCACGGTGGCGCCGAGCCAGGCGCGCTCCCAGGTATAGCCGACATCGAGGCGGGCGGCGTGGCGCGCGCGCCGCGGCAGGATGTTGTCGTGGTCGGGGCCCGATGCGAGATTGCGCGGATCCAGGCCGGTGTAGCCGAGCCCGAGCGACCAGGGTCCGAGCTGCGTGCGCAGGTCCGCTTCGATGCCCCGGATGCGCGTCTCGCTCAGGTTGGCGGGCAGCCAGGTGGCGGCATCGAACACGATGAGGTTCTCGGAATCGATCTGGAATGCCGCGATCGACCAGCGCAACGCCTCGCCGCCTGCGAGGCCGAGCTCCCAGCTCTGCGATTCTTCCGGCTCCAGGTCGGGGTTGCCGAATCCCGGGAAATACAGGTCGTTGAAGTTGGGGGCCATGAATGCCGTGCCCCACGCGGCATGCAGGGCCAGTGACCGGCCGAGGTTCCATTTCCAGCCGAGCGTGCCCGTGGTGTAGCTGCCGAACTGCTCGTTGTCATCGCTGCGCACCACCGCCTGCAGGCCATGGG
The DNA here is from genome assembly GCA_003242495.1 of Pseudomonadota bacterium. GTDB lineage: Bacteria > Pseudomonadota > Gammaproteobacteria > Steroidobacterales > Steroidobacteraceae > Steroidobacter. The sequence goes on from QGUO01000124.1 coordinate 2,498, forward strand.
CGCCGAAGCGCCCCTGGTATTGCGCGAAGATGCCGGTGTTGTCGCGCGAGCGTTCGTCATAGACCGTGGTGCTGTCGACGCGGTCCTCGATGTAATCGAGACCGAGCGTAAGCAGCTGTTGGGGCGCGAACGCCCAGTCCGACTGCAGCGAAACGTCGTACTTGCGCGTGTCGAAGCTCGACTGGAAGTCGCCGTTCAACAGGTCATCGGCCTTGTCCTCGGCGATGCCGACGGCTGCGGTCAAGGTCCAGTCCGCCCGCGGGCGCAGGCGTGCGCGGACGGAGGTGATCTGCTGGGTGAATTCGGTCTCGTTGCCGAACGCGCCGTCGTACTCGGTGAGGCCCGTCGCGTACAGCACGCTGCCCTCGATGTCCGCCCGGTCGTCCCAGGCATAGCCCGCGCGCAGCGTGCCGGAGGTGCTGCGAAAGCCGTCGTCGTCCGGCTCATCGGTCCGGCAGCCGGCGTTCTGCGCGGCGCGGCAGGAATCGTAGCCCCGTGTCTGGAAGCGGTTCACGCCCACATTGAACCATGCCTGTTCGCCGCGATGTCCGATCGACGCCGTGGCGTTGTAGGTGTCGTGGGAGCCCGCCCCGACCGTGAACTGCGGCGCACGATCGCGCGTGGTGAAGATCTGGATGACCCCGCCGAGGGCGTTCGGGCCGTACAGACTCGAGCGCGGTCCGCGCACGATCTCGATGCGCTCGATCTGCTCGATGGGAATGAACTCGAGGCGCGTGGTGCCGGCGGTTGCCGAGCCCAGTCGTACGCCGTCGACCAGCACGAGCACATGATCGGGCTCGGTGCCGCGCACGTGCAGCGTGCTGAGCTTGCCGTAGCCGCCGCTGTTCACCATGTCGATGCCGATTTCGCCGGCGAGCAGGTCGTGCACGGAACGTGCCTGGCGTCGCTGAATGTCCTCGCGCGTGATCACGGTGGTCGAGGCGATCGTCTGGTCCAGCGGCTGCTGGATCCGTGTCGCCGTCACGATGACCTCGCGTGGCTCGCCGACGGGCGCCGTCGGCGATGCCGCATGTGCAGCGGCGGATGTCAGGCACAAGGCGAACGCCGCGCCCGCTGCGCGGCAGGAAGGACGGTTCATGTTCACTCTCCCCATGCACGCCCGCATGGATCGGGGTTGACGCTGGCGTGCCGCGGACCATGAGCCGCAGAGCCGGGGAGACTCGTGCCGCCCGTCGCCCGCCGCGACGCCGTGACGCGCGTTGCCTCGAGGCAAGCGCTCCGTCCAGGCCGGTCTCCGGGCTCTCGAGCGAGCAGCGCGGGTGCGTGCTCGTCCGCGTCGCCTTCCCGCGCAGAAGGTCGTAACCCCTTGGATGCGCAGTGGCTGGTCCCTTGCTGAAGGGACCTGACGCGAACTTGACTCGAATACCGTTGCGGGGGCAGCGCCGGATTGATTGCGCGGAGTCTGCTCGACTCCGAGCAACGAACCGGCTTCCCGTTCGCACGCTTCGTTGCGGAAGCGCGCTCACCTGACGGTGGCGGCAAAGTATGCAAGGCCTGCGAGGCTGTCAAGCGCAGCCTGCGCTGGATACCAGGACAGGGCGTCTCGTGCAGTGCTGTGCAGTGCGGCGCGAAGCAGCCATAATAACGACATGGCCTACTCACCTTTTCTCGCCGCTGCGCTCGATGCGGCGCGCGCTGCTGCCGAGGTCATCCGGCGCTACTACCGGGGCGATCTCGAGGTCACACTCAAGCCGGACGAATCGCCGGTCACGCGTGCCGACGTCGAAGCCGAGCAGGTGATCCGCGACCTGTTGCGCGCACGCTTCCCCGATCACGGATTCTACGGCGAGGAAACCGGCCGGGAGGCGCTCGAGGCCGAGTACCTCTGGCTGGTCGATCCCATCGACGGCACCAAGGCGTTCGTGCGCGAGTATCCGTTCTTCTCCACGCAGATCGCATTGATGCATCGCGGACGCTTGATCGTCGGCGTGTCGAGCGCACCCCTGTACGACGAGCTCGCCTGCGGCGAGTTACCGCACGAGGGCGCGAGCGAAACGACGGCGTTGCTCAACGATCGGCCGATTCGTGTGAGCGATATCGACAGCATCGAGCGCAGTGCCATCTCGGGCGGCAATCTCAAGACGCTGGCCAAGGGACCATCGTGGGAGCGCTACGGTCGACTGGTGGCGCGGGCCGACCGCATCCGCGGCTACGGTGACTTCCTGCATTATCACCTGCTGGCCTCGGGCAAGCTCGAGGTCGTGATCGAGTCGGACGTGAACATCCTGGATATTGCCGCGCTCGCGGTCATCGTGCAGGCGGCCGGCGGCAGGTTCACCGACATCGGCGGGAACCCCATCGGTCTGCATACCACGTCCGTGCTGGCCACCAACGGCAAGCTCCATTCCGAGGTTCTCTCGGTGCTCGAGCTCTAGCGCTGCCCGCGCTCACGCGCCGCGGCGGCGCCGGTCAGCCGTAGCGCTTCGAGGCTCATGCAGCGCGCCGGCGCATGAGCCCGGGCCTGCGCCCGGGCTCGCGAAGTCAGGCGATGTGGAAGATGCGCTCGGCGTTGCGATGATAGATCTTGGCCTTGTCCTCGGGTGAAAGCGGCGCCGCATCCATGAACGCCACGGCCGGCGCGGTCGGCTGATACGGGTAGTCGATCGCCCAGAGCACGTTGTCCGCGCCAAGCTTTTTCACCGAGTACTCGAGCGCGAGCGGATCCTCGACGCCGCTGGTGGTGATCACGAAGTTGCGCTGGAAGTACTCCGCCATGGTGAGCTCGGTCTTGGGCGAGCGGCCGATCTTCTGAGCACGGCTGTTCATGAAGTTGAGGCGCCAAAGCCAGAAGTGCACCGCCTCGCCCATGTGGCCCAGGCAGATCTTGAGCTTCGGAAAGCGATCGAAGACGCCGCTCACCATCATGCGCACCGCGTGCGTGCCCACTTCCACGCCATAGCCCCACATGGCGGCATCCATGCCGTAGTCGCGCAGCGCTCCCTTGAGCCCGTCCGACGGTGCGCGCGGGTGGATGTACAGGCAGGCATCGTGCGCCTCCGCTGCCTCGAGGATGGGCCAGTACTTCGGGTCGTCGAGGTATTCGCCGTTGGTATGCGAGTTGACGACCAGCCCGTTCAGCTTGAGGCGGGTGATCGCCCGCTCGATCTCCTGCGCGGCACGCTTGGGCGCCTGGGGCGCGAAGCTCGCGAGACCCGCGAAGCGGGTCGGATGCCGCGCGATGATCTCCGCGAGCCGGTCGTTCGCGAGCGCGGCCAGCTCACAGGCCGTGTCGGCGTCGAACATCTGTACGCCCGGTGCGGTCAGTGACAGTACCTGCATGTCGACGCCGTGCTCGTCCATCTCCCGCAGGCGTCGACCTTCGATGTCGAGCAGCCCCTCCAGGAAATTCATGCTGCCATAGCCCGGTGCGCCGTCGTAGATGCCGCGCACCAGCGGCAGGTCGAGACTGTCGCCCGGCCCGCGCGCGACGCGCTGCAGGGCGGCGGCCACCTCGGGAATGGAAAAGGCTTCTTCGACGGCGATCCTGCGGAGCGGCGCGGTCATATCGGACTCTCTCGATGTGTTGACAACGGTTGCATGGTCGCGCAAAGCGGCGCGGAGCGAAAGGGGCAGGCTCACAGCGCGACGAAGGTGCGGCCGTCCGCCCAGTCGAGCTGACGCACCGGCACGCCATAAAGCCGTGTCATGGTGTCTTCGGTGAGGATCTCGCGTGAGGGCCCGCACAGCCAGTTGCCGTCGCCGAACAGCAGCAGCGCTCGATCGGCGAAGCGGGCGGCGAGCCCGGCATCGTGCAGACTCATTACCACTGCGCGCCCGGCAGCGGCGCGCGCGCGGAACAGACGCAGCACATCGAGCTGGTGGTGCGGGTCGAGATGATTGGTGGGCTCGTCGAGCAGCATGATGTCGGGGTCCTGTGCGAGCAGGGTGGCGATGGCTGCGCGACGACGTTCGCCGCCGGACAGGGTCGTGACGTCCCGCGATGCAAACCCGTCGAGCCCGACGGCGGCGAGCGCGGCGTGAGCGATGTCCCGGTCGTGCCGGCTTTCCCATTGCCAGAAGCCGATGTGCGGATGACGTCCGATCAGGACGCTTTCGAGCACCGTCGTGGGGAACGGGTCCTCGGTGAGCTGGAGCAGCAGTCCCAGGCGCTGTGCCAGCTCGCGGCGCGGCCAGGCGCCGAGCGCGCGCCCGGCAACCGTCACGCGACCGGCATGCGGCTGGCGCAAGCCCGCCAGCGTGTGCAGCGTCAGCGTCTTGCCCGTGCCGTTGCGGCCCAGGATGCAGGTCACGGTGCCGGGCTGCGCGCTGAAGTCGAGCGCTCGTACGAGCGTGCGGCCCGCCACGGTCACCGTCAGGGCGCGACATTCGAGGGCGGCGCGACCGGCGGGCATCAGCGGGTCCCGAGCCAACCGATCTCGGTGGCGGTGGCTGCGCCGATGAGGACTTCGTCCAGCCCGCGCGGGATCTCCGCGTGTGTCTGCGTAACCGGAATCCGCCCGCCCATCAGCTCGGCGAAGCGCTGCGGATGCAGCGGCTCGCGCTCGGGCTCGGCATAGCCGTCGGGGTGGCGGGGAAGGTTGCCGTCGGGCGAATACTTGTCCGTGGCGCCGAGGGTGTGCAGGAGCTCATGGGCGATCACCACGTCATTCGAGCCCGCCATTCGTTGGTCCGCGAAGACGTGCACGATGCCGAACAGGCCTTTTTGCAATCCGAGCGAATGCGGCAGCGAGGGCGAGCGGGCAGGATCGTGGTACAGCACGAACAGCCGGACGTCGGGTCGGGGGCCAGTCGGATCCGGAGCGCGCCAGGCCCAATAACGCATATGCAGGCTCCAGGCTGCGACTCGCAGCATGCCGGCGCTGCGCTCGATGGCCGGCGGCCGCGTCTCGAGGGGCGCGGCGAGCGTGACTCTGACCGGACGGTCGAGGCTGATGCCGTACTCGTGTGCCTCGCGCTCGAAGAAATCCTCGAGCGCCCGGAAATCCGCCGCGCGCAGCCCCTGCACGTACCGCCGGCTGGTTTCGCTGTCGTCGCCGGCGATCGGGTAGACGGCGACGCGCAGCGCATAGCGCCAGCTCGTCGAGTCGACACGGTCGAACCATGTGCCCACGGCGACGAACACCAGGACCGAAAGCAGTGCGATGATCCGCAGGCGGCGCAGCACGAAGCCTCAGCCTTCAACCGAAAATGCCGCTTTGATCCACTCGATGTCGTAGGCGCCGTCGTGTCCAGGGCTGACGGCCACCACGTCGAAGCGCACCGGGTAGTTGCGCAGGGCGGTGCGGGCGTGCAGCAGGTGCCGTGCCGCAGTCGCGATCCGTCGCTGCTTGAGGCGCGTCACTGAAGCGGCGGCGCCGCCGAAAGCGCGCGAGGCGCGGTAGCGCACCTCGACCAGCACCAGCGTCCGGCCGTCCAGCATCACCAGGTCGATCTCGCCGCCCCGGCAGCGGTAATTGCGAGCAACGAGCTGCAAGCCGCGCGCGCTGAGTCGAGCCAATGCCGCGGCTTCCGCCGCAGCGCCCGCCTCCCTGCGGTCCATGGCCTTCATATGCGTTCCCTGCGCCCTCGCTCACCGTGCCACCGCCACCGGCGTGTCCGCCAGCGGGACCGCGCGCCCGTCGGACACGCGCGCCCAATCGAGGGTACGCCGCACCCGACCGCGGTCGTCGATGGACAGCTCGCCCGTCATGCCGGGGATAGAGAAGCCCGGGCCCGTTCGTCCCGCCTTGAGCAGTGGCACGATGCGATACGCGTCGAAGCCGAAAGCATAGAGGCGGCTGTTGCTGCGCGTGCGTGCCGGCCAGTACTTACCGAGGCTGGCGCGCAGCTCGGTCGACACTGCGTCGGGCGAAATGAACCAGGGCATGTGGGGGAACAGAATGCCCTCGAGGTCGTGGTTGGCCTGCGTCTCGGTCTCGAAAATCTCCGAGGTCGAGTAAACGGGCAGGTCCTCGGCGAGATGGAAGCGCAGCGCCGGACGCAGCGAGCGACCTTGTGTCGGATAGGCGCCCATGAAGATGAACTGCACGTCGCCGCGGCGGCGTGGCTCGAACTCGAAGCGCATGCCGACCGTCGCGGCGAGCGCGTTGGCGCGCGCGCGGCTCTCGTTCAGCAGCAGCAGCTCCGTGATCGGCACGGAGTAATCCCGGGCGGCCGGATCGTAGAAGCGCAATGACGCGATGGAACCGCCGAGCGCCTTGAATTCCGAGTCGAAGGCACGGAACAAACGCTGGCCCCAGGTATCGTTGGGCAGCAGCACCAGCCCGCGCACCAAGCCGTCCGCCACGATGCGGCGCGCGACCTGGCGTGCCTCCTCTTCGGGGTCGAGCGCGAATTGGAACATCAGCGGCGGGGGCACCGTCTCGTCGGGAAGCTGGTTGAGCGCCAACGTGAGCACCGAGGTGGCGTCGCTCTCGGCGATGGCCGCCACGTCTTCCTTGGTGAGCGGCCCGACGACGAACTGCGCACCGTCGGCGATGGCGCGCCGATAGGCCGTGTGGGCGCCCAGCTCTGCCGTGTCGTATATCTTGAGAACCGGGCGGCGGTTGGCCGCCTGTTGCAGCAGGGCCGCGAGAAAGCCGTCGCGCACGGCGATCC
>QGUO01000125.1 GCA_003242495.1 Pseudomonadota bacterium
CCATAGGGCGTGCAGGGCGGGAACACGGTGTTGCCGGTGACCAGCCCTCCGACGTTGTACAGATGAAAGCCGTCGACGTCCTTCTCCACGGCGATCCGCTCGAGCACCTTGTGCACCTCGATATGCGGCGGCAGCGGCAGCTGGATGAGCAGGCCGTGAATGCCTGAATCCTCGTTGAGCCGGTCGATGTGGTCGAGCAGTTCGCTCTCGCTGGTGCTCGCCGGCAGCTCGATGAGCTCGGAACGGATACCGACGTCCTTGCACGCCCGGATCTTGTTGCGCACGTAGACCTGGGAGGCCGGGTTGTCGCCCACCAGGATGACCGCGAGTCCGGGCACGAGGTCGTGCTTGCGCTGCAATTCCTCGATGCGCGTGCGGTACTCTGCGCGAAGTTTTTCTGCCACGGCCTTGCCGTCGATGATGCGTGCGGACATATGAGGTCTGGTCTCTGGAGCCCTGGAATGATTGGACGCTGTCGAAAATCTGGTTCTTGTTCCCCTCCCCCGGCCCGGCCCGCTTGCCGGGCCAGGCCGGGAAAGGGCGCTCAGCCCGTCAGTATCGATAATGATCGGGCTTGTACGGACCTTCCTTGGGCACGCCGATGTACTTGGCCTGCTCTTCGGTGAGCTCGGTGAGCTTCACGCCAAGCTTGGCCAGCTGCAGCCGCGCGACTTTCTCGTCGAGGTGCTTGGGCAGCACGTATACGCCGACCGGATACTTGTCGGTATTGGCGTAAAGCTCGATCTGCGCCAGCACCTGGTTGGCGAACGAAGAGCTCATCACGTACGACGGATGTCCGGTCGCGCAGCCGAGGTTCACCAGGCGTCCCTCCGCGAGCAGAATGATCCGCTTGCCGTCCGGGAACACCACGTGATCGACCTGCGGCTTGATGCTCTCCCACTTGTACTGCTTGAGGGAGGCGACATCGATCTCGTTGTCGAAATGGCCGATATTGCACACGATGGCGTTGTGTTTCATACGCTTCATGTGCTCGTGTGTGATCACGTGGTAGTTGCCGGTGGCGGTGACGAAGATGTCCGCCTGGTCGGCAGCCTCGTCCATGGTGACCACCCGATAACCTTCCATGGCGGCCTGCAGCGCGCAGATCGGATCGATCTCGGTCACCCACACCTGCGCCGACAAGGCGCGCAGTGCCTGCGCCGAGCCCTTGCCCACATCGCCGTAGCCGCAGACCACGGCGATCTTGCCCGCCACCATCACGTCCGTGGCGCGCTTGATGCCATCGACCAGCGATTCGCGACAACCGTACAGGTTGTCGAACTTGCTCTTGGTCACTGAGTCGTTGACGTTGATCGCCGGAAAGGCGAGGCGACCTTCCTTGGCCATCTGGTAGAGGCGATTGACGCCCGTGGTCGTCTCCTCGCTCACGCCCTTGATTTGCTTCAGGCGCGTCGAATACCACTTGCCGTCCTGCTTGAGGCGCTCGCGAATGGAGTCGAAGAGCGCGGTCTCCTCCTCGCTGGTCGGCTTGGCGATCGCGCTCGGATCGGTTTCGGCGCGCGCGCCGAGATGCAGCAGCAGCGTGGCGTCACCGCCGTCGTCGAGGATCATGTTCGAGTAGCCGCCGTCCGGCCACTCGAAGATGCGGTGGGTGAACTCCCAGTACTCGGCCAGCGACTCGCCCTTGAAGGCGAACACGGGCGTACCGCGCGCGGCAATGGCGGCGGCGGCATGATCCTGCGTCGAGAAGACGTTACAGGAGGCCCAGCGCACCTCGGCTCCCAGAGCCTGCAGCGTCTCGATGAGCACCGCGGTCTGGATGGTCATGTGCAGGGAGCCGGAGATGCGGGCGCCCTTCAGGGGCTGGGACTTGGCGTATTCCTCGCGGATCGCCATCAAGCCGGGCATTTCCGTCTCGGCGATCTCGATCTCCTTGCGGCCCCAGTCGGCCAGGGAGATGTCCGCCACGCAATAGTCGGCTGAAGGCGGTTTTGCAACTGCGCTCATGGCACTTCTCCTACGATTTGAGGGCGCCGTTGCCGTCGGGCAAAGCTTGCGCGCCGAGCCTGGCGGAACGCCGGGCGAACGCCCGGCGCCGCTGCAGCGCCCCTCGGCGCGCGCAGACTTTAGGGGGATATAGTGTACCGTCCTCAGGCGTTGGACGCGCGCTTGATGCCGGCGTCCGCTGCGAGCGCCTCGGCCTTGTCGGTCCTCTCCCAGGTGAATTCCGGCTCGTTGCGCCCGAAATGCCCGTAGGCAGCCGTCTTCTTGTAGATCGGGCGCAACAGATCGAGCGTCTGCACGATTCCCTTCGGCCGCAGATCGAAGTGCCTGGCCACCAGGGTCTCGATTTGCTCGTCCGGGATCTGGCCGGTGCCGAAGGTCGTGACCATGATGCTGGTGGGTCGCGCGACACCGATGGCGTAAGACACCTGCACCTGTGCCCGCGAGGCAAGCCCCGCGGCCACGATGTTCTTCGCCACGTAGCGCGCGGCATAGGCCGCCGAGCGGTCCACCTTGGAGGGATCCTTGCCGGAGAAGGCGCCGCCGCCGTGCGGTGCCGCGCCACCGTAGGTGTCGACGATGATCTTGCGACCGGTCAGGCCGCAGTCGCCCTGCGGGCCGCCGACCACGAAGCGCCCGGTCGGATTCACGTGATAGTTGATCTTGCGGCCTGCCAGCTCCTTCGGCAGCGTGGGCTTGATGATTTCCTCGATCACCGCCTCGACCAGCTTGTCGTGCTCGATATCCGGCGCGTGCTGGGTCGAGAGCACCACCGTATCGACCTCCTGCGGCTTGCCGTCCACGTACCTGAGGGTCACCTGCGCCTTGGCGTCCGGTCGCAGCCAGGAAAGCCGCCCCGACTTGCGCAGCTCGGCGTGGCGCAGCAACAGGCGGTGCGAGAGGTGGATGGGCAGCGGCATGAGATCCGGCGTCTCGTCACAGGCATAACCGAACATGAGGCCCTGGTCACCCGCCCCCTGCTCCAGGTCGAGCCCGCGACCCTCATCGACGCCCTGGGCGATATCCGGCGACTGCTTGTCGTAAGCCACCAGCACGGCACAGCCCTTGTAGTCGATGCCGTACTCGGTGTTGTCGTAGCCGATCTCCTTGAGGGTCTCTCGCGCCACGGTCTGGTAATCGACGACGGCATCCGAAGTGATCTCGCCGGCGAGCACCACCAGCCCGGTATTGCAGAGCGTCTCGGCCGCCACGCGCGCGTATTTGTCCTGCGCGAGGATGGCATCGAGGATGGCATCGGAGATCTGGTCGGCCACCTTGTCCGGATGTCCTTCCGACACCGACTCCGAGGTAAACAGGTAGGTGTTGCTCATGCTTTTTCGTCCCAAATCGCCCAAGTCGAACCGTATACGATACCGAATCAGCGGCGCAGGGCGAGATTCGCGCCGAAGTTTTCGCGGTAACGCGCCTCGAACTCTTCCGCCGTGAAGCGGTGGTTCTGGGTGCCACGGGTCTCGATCTTCAGCGCACCGCACAGCGAAGCGATGCGCCCGGTGGTCTCCCAGTCGCGCCCGTTGAGCAGGCCGTGGATGAGCCCGGCGCGATACGCGTCGCCGCACCCGGTCGGATCGACCACCGCGCGCGGGCGCGCCGGGGGGATGTCGATCTGGCGCTCGCGCGTGTAGATCGTCGAGCCTTCCGCGCCGCGAGTGACGATGAGCGCACGCACCTCGCGCGTCACGTCCGCCACGTCGAAGCCGGTGCGCTCGCGCAGCACCTGCCATTCGTAATCATTCACCGCGACCCAGTCGGCCTGGCGAATGAAGGTGCGCAGCTCGTCGCCGCCGAACATCGGCAGCCCCTGACCGGGATCGAAAATGAAAGGGATCCCTGCGGCCGCGAACTGCGCCGCGTGTTGCACCATGCCCTCGCGCCCGTCCGGCGCGACGATGCCGAGCGCCACATCCTGCGCCTGCGATACGGAGTTGAGGTGGGATTGCTGCATCGCGCCGGGATGGAACGCCCAGATCTGGTTGTCGTCGAGGTCCGTGGTGACGAAACCCTGTGCCGTGTGCTCGGTGTCGATCACGCGGATGTAATCGTCCGGCACGCCGTTGCGCTTGAGCCATTCAGCGTACGGCCCGAAATCCTTGCCCACCGTCGCCATCGGGTAACCGGCATCGCCCAGCAGCTTGAGATTGTAGGCGATGTTGCCCGCGCAGCCTCCGAACTCGCGGCGCAGTTCCGGCACCAGGAACGAGACGTTCAGAATGTGGATCTTGTCCGGCAGGATGTGATTCTTGAAACGGTCGGGGAACACCGTGATGGTGTCGTAGGCCACGGATCCGCAAATCAAAGCTCGTTTGGTCATCTCGTATCGTTCATGTCGTTGGCGCAACCTCGTGCGCGCTTGCGCCCGCCCGTGCCGGCGCAGCCGTCAACCGCGGCCGCGGGCCACGACGAGGGTTTCGTCGTTGAACCACGAGCCGCCATACTTTGTGCAGAACGTTGGGTCGCTTCGCGGTATGAACCGTCTGGCCATGGGCGACTCGATATGCTCATCCTCGATCTGAGCGACGTATCGCCGCGTTCCACGCAGCGCACAGCGTCGAAGTGCCGATGCGATCGCCGATCACCGAGGGCAGCGTGTGCATCCGGAAGCGGAAGATGGCCTTCTCGTCCGGCGGTGCCGGGAACGTGAAGTCGCGCGTCTCGCGGCCAAACACGGCCTCGAAGCCGCGATCAGCTGATGCCAATCCACCTTCGAAGGGATCCTTGCCCGGCCAGATCCTCTGCACGACCTCCAGGCCCGGGTCCCGGCTGGAGGATTGTACGGTAAGCAGCCGCCCATCGGGAGCCAAATTGCGCGACAAGCGGGGGAAAACTCCCTTTTTTCCTCGAATTTGCGGGTGCTCGGGCGCGCCACGGCTGCGAAGCGAGCACCCGATCGCGTCCCTCGATACGGGCGCCCAGGCTGCGGAATGACGTTTTTCAGCAGGAACTCGTGCGACCACGGCCGCAGGCGGCGCGGCCGATCGCTTGACGAGGGTCGTGCTCGTCCCCTGCATCGCTTGCCGGCCCTGCCGGCCAGGGCCGGCATCGTCATCACATCGTGGTCGATGGGGTCACGCCTGCCGGCGTCGTCACCCAGCACGCCTTCATGCAGGTGCGCGCACCGTGTGTACATGCGCGCACCGGCCGCCGCCGAACCACGACCAGGCCGGCCGTGCCCCCGTTTGCGGACCATCGGCCCGACGTCCCGATGGGTGTGAAAGCCCGACCGTACCCCTTTTGCGACAATCCGCGCCCCTTCGTTGGCGAATGTTGTCCCCGAGGCGCTCCGCTTGACCGAACATGACCGAATCCGTTGCCGGGAAAACGATGTCGAACCGGTGGACCACTTCGCGCGTTAGAGGTCAGCGCGCCACAGGCACGCGACGAGGGTGAAGCGATCATGATGCACTACAGCTCGAGAGACCCCAGCCTGCTCGGCGGCGCAGCCCCGGCACGCAACGCGGACGGCTCGGCGCTGGGCATTCTGCTGGTCGAAGACGAAGCCATCGTCGCCCAGGATCTCGAGGAGACGCTCACCCGCCTCGGCTATCGGATCGTGGGCATTGCCGCCGAGGGGGTCCAGGCAGTCTGCCTGGCCGAAGAGCTCAAGCCGCAGCTGATCGTGATGGACGTGGGGCTGCCCGGGGATATCGACGGCATCCAGGCGGCGCACATCATTCAGGAGCGTGCCCATGTACCCGTCATCTTCCTCACCGGCCATCGCGATCCCGACACGTTGAGCCGCGCCGTGCTCACCGGGCCGCTCGGTTACATCGTCAAGCCCTTCCAGGAGGTGGAGCTGCGCTGCGCGATCGAAGTGGCCATTCACAAGCATCGCGCCGATGTGGCACTGCGCGAGCGCGAAGAGGCCTTGCGACGCAATGCCGAGCTCATGCAGAGCCTGTCGCTGCTCGATGAGCTCACGGGTCTGAAGAATCGCCGCGGCTTCTTCGAGTTTGCGCACCAGATGCTCAAGATCGCCAAGCGCGAGCGCTACTCGGTGGCGCTGTTCTTCCTCGACCTGAACGGACTGAAAACCATCAATGACACCTTCGGCCACCTGGCAGGCGATGAGGCGCTGCGCGAGGTGGCCGGGGTGATGCGCCGCACGTTCCGCGACTCGGATCTCATTGCGCGCATCGGCGGCGACGAGTTCGTCGCGCTCGCCCATGTGGCGCGCGATACCGCCGCCGTGTGCCACCGCCTGCGCGGACACCTTGCCGAGATCAACGCCTGCCGGGATCGCCCCTGGCTGCTCGACGTCAGCATCGGCACCACGCTCGTCGATGTGCGCAGCGATGAGGACATCGAGGCGCTCATCGCCCGCGCCGACGCGGCCATGTATCGCGAAAAGCGTGCCCTTGCCGGCCGCTGACGGACCGGATTTGCCCCGCGGGAGGTGCCCCGGATTTGGGCACGATGACCAAACCGGCCAGCGCACGCCTGCCCTGCCCATCGACGCGACAACAACGCATCTGGACGCTTACTGGAGACCCGTTCTTGGCAAGGAGGCGTCGACGGCGGCGGCACGCCATGCGCGCCCGGGATCGCGGGCGGAGAGAACGGGCGGAAGACTGCGCCGCTGCTGCCGCCCTTCAAGGAGACGGCAGCGCGACAGGGAGACGAGGCCGCCACCGCGCACGCCGCCAGTGGCAGCGCGTGCGCAGCGACGGCCCGAGCTGCGGTGCGCGACCGCAGCAACCGGCTCAGGCGACGTCGAAACCGCCGCTGGCGTTCAGCTTGAAGCGGCCGTTCGCCACCGCATGCACCCACTTGCAGGTGCGCAGGAAGCCGCCGAAGCAGAAGAAGTGGACACCGGTGAACTCGGCCGTGCCGGCCACGTGCGCTTCGGCAAGACCGCGCATCACGTTCTCCGGACCGCGCTCGCCAATGAGCTTGGTGAGCGAGGTCGGGCGGGCGCCAAGCGCCCGGATGGACGGGCCAGCGCCGCAGCGCATGGCGAAGCGGAACAGCGTGGAGAGGTTCGCCGGGCCGGCAAGACCGCCGTAGATGTCATTGCGCACGCCCTCGGCGCGCAGCTCGCGCACCCATTCGACGAATGGCTCGTGCTCGAAAAAGAACTGCGTCACCAGCGTGACTTCGAGATCGGGCCCACCGAGAGCAGCCTTTTCACGCTCGGAGCGGCGCACCTCGGCCAGATCGACCTTGGGATGTCCTTCCGGGTGTCCCGCCACCGACACCTTCTTGAGACCGTGCTTCTGCAGCAGACCGCTGCGCAGCACCTGGCTCACGGTCGAGTACGGACCGGCCGCCTCGGGATAATCGCCGGAAATGAGCAGCAGGCGCTGAATCTTCTCGCGCGCGAAGGCCGCCAGCACATTGTCGAGCGTCGCCTCGCTGTCGAGCAGCCGCACCGGCACGTGGGGCGTCGCGTCGTAACCCATGTCGCGGACCGTGCGGCACACCGCAACGGTGTCCTCCCAGGACTGCTTCGGCAGATGCGCGACGAACACGCGCGTGCCCGGCTGGAGGTACTCGCGGCTTTCCGCCAAGTACTTCTCGTCCTGCACGTTGATCTCGATGGTGGCCTCGCGCGCCAGGCGAGCGATGGTTTCCTGCACGCCTTCCTTGTCGGCAGGGGCGCTGATCTCCTGAGAGGATTGTTGCATGTGACCTGAAACTCCAGCTGATGATTCTTGATTGGTTCAGCGCGTGAAGCGCGGGCGCGAAATGACGTAGGACTCGTTTTGAAACCACAGCCCGCCGTGCTGCTTGAGCACCTCGCGCGTGGCATCCAGGTAGGCGCCGCTCGCCATGACCGGCTCGAGGCGCTCATCTTCGATCTGAGCGACGTACACGGCGGCGTTCCAGGCCGCCATGAGCGTAGAGATGCCGATCGAGGAGCTGATCTCCGAAGGCAGGGTGTGCATTTCGTAGCGGAACAGCGCGCGCTTGTCCGCGTAGGCATTGAAATTCAGCAGACGGGCCTCGGCACCCAGCGCGCGCTTGGTCGCCTTGAGCAAGTCGTGACGATCGGCGGCGAACGGATTCTCGCCGGGCCACACGCGCTGCACGATCTCCAGCCCCGGATCCTGGCCACGCGACTGGATCCCGATGAGCCGGCCGCCCGGCCCGAGTGCACGCGCCAGCGGCGCGATGACTTTCTGGGCCTTGAAGTCCAGCGAGGCGCGCGCCCGATAGGGCTGCGATGCGATGACCAGGTCGAAGTCGGCGCGCACCGCGCCCTGCTTGGGTATGACGCTGTCGAGCAGCAGCTTGTGATCCTGGCGATAGATGACCAGCACCACCGGCCGGTCGTAGACGGGATTGCCGCTGGTCTCGCTGGTGCTGGCGGTCCAGTTCGCCGCGAGGAAATCCTTGAGGCCCGAGATCTGTCGTTCGAAGCGGCTCGAGGTATTGCCTTCCAGGGCAAGCTCGTGCCAAAGCAGGCCATTGGCCCCGCTGAGCGTGCTCGGGCGCAGCCACGGCGCCTCCGAGTACATCATGTTCGTCATCACCAGCACGGTGGACGGATGCTCGCAGAAGCGATCGGGCATCTTCTCGAGCGCCAGCCGCACATCCTCGAGGCTGATCTCCTTGCCCACCACATAGAAAGGCACGGTGGGGAAAACGTCGTGCATCGAGCGCATCAAGCGCGCGAGCACCGTGCCGTCCCCCACGCCTGCATCGAACACACGCAGCGCCGGCACCCGCGGCTTGATGTGCTCGAGTTCCATCGCGATGCGCTCGGCCACCACCCACTTTTCATTGCAGGTGTTGACGAACAGCAGGTATTTCTGGCGATTGTCGTAGAAGCGGAAGTGCCGGCCGGCAAGATCCGCGTGCTGGGAAGCCAGATCGCGCATGGCGCCCAGCGCACCGAAGCCCCCGCCGGCGGCGAGTGGGCCGAATCCCGCCTGGGCCGCCAGCAACTCCTCGCGGGCGCTCTCGTCGGCGGCTTCCGAGCGTTCGGCGAGGCCCCGGGCGATGAAGCTGCGCACCCGCTCGGCGGTGTGCGTGGTGACGCGCCCGCCATAGCGCAGCCGGGTGACGAGCTTGCCGTCATTGACCACGCGGCGGCCGAACGTGCTCTCGGCCATGCCCGCGTAGCGGCAATAGGCGGAAA
>QGUO01000557.1 GCA_003242495.1 Pseudomonadota bacterium
ACGTCCTGCGACGCCACGAGAGGTTCTCATCGTCGATGGCGAAAATCCGCTCATGCGTCACGCCCTCGCGAATGCCCTCGGGCGTGCAGGATTCCGCTGCCGCGAAGCACCGGATGCCATGCGCGCACAAACGGCCATCGTCGCTTCCCGCCCGGATCTCGTGTTGCTCGATTGGTTGTTGCCAGGCATGAGTGGCCTGGATTACCTGCGGTTGCTCAAACAACGCAGCGAGACACGCGGCATTCCGGTGGTCGTGCTCAGCGCGCGCGCAGACGAATGCGAGGCGGTCATGGCCTTCGAGAGCGGGGCGGACGACTATGTCGCCAAGCCGGTGGGGGCGCGTGAGTTGATCGCCCGTATCCGGGCGATTCTGCGTCGCGCGCCCCGAGGACACGATACGCAGCGCATTTCGATCTCCGGCCTGACATTGGACCTGGTCGGTCATCGCGTGCTCGCCCAGGGGCGCAATTGCCGCATGAGCCCGGGCGAATACCGGTTGCTGGAGTTCTTCATGCGCCATCCTGGGGTCGTGTACCGGCGCGAGCAACTCATCGAGGCGGTCTGGGCATCCGGCAAGCGCCTGGATCCGCGCAGCGTGGACGTGCATGTCAGACGTCTGCGCAAGGCGCTGGCGCAGGTCGGCTGCGATGCCCTGGTGCAGACGGTGCACGGCGTGGGCTATCGCTTCGCCCCGCGGGTCTGAAGGTATGTGTGGCCTGGCGGGCGACGTCACGGCGCGGCCGGCGCCGCGGCGCACGCCAGAACAGGGATCCGATGCATGAACGTCATCCGCTGGAACTCGCACGAGTCGGTCAAGTGCCCTGCGGGCAGTCAGGCCCTTCATCCGCAATTCGGGATCGTCGAGGTGCAGGCGGCGCAGGGCTGGCAGCGGGTGGTACGGTTCCGGGCGCGTGTCCCGTTCGATACGAGCCTCGGGCGCGTTCACCTGGCGAGCGGCATCCGCACATGCGTCGTGGACGTGCGCGAGCTGCGTCATCTGCCAACGCCTGCGGGGCAGTGAGCGACCGGTCGGTGCCGGACGGGCAGAGCGGCCTTGGCGCGCTCTAATCCGCAACGTC
This sequence comes from Pseudomonadota bacterium, assembly GCA_003242495.1. Classification (GTDB taxonomy): domain Bacteria; phylum Pseudomonadota; class Gammaproteobacteria; order Steroidobacterales; family Steroidobacteraceae; genus Steroidobacter. Next base: position 1,080 of record QGUO01000557.1, read on the forward strand.
GCCCGCTACGTTCGATGTTCGCGCCGAGCGCCTCACGCCGGCGGTGGACTCGCCGCGGAGCGTGAACTCCGCGCAGGGATCAGCGCGACGGCGGAACATCCCGCATACCGTAAGGATTGACTCGGTGGGACCGCGTCGCCGGTCCCGGGGTCGTGGATCCGGGAGGGTTCATGCTGAAGTTTCTCGGCGGCATCATTGGCGTCATCTTCCTGATCGGCTTGCTGGTGGTCGTGGGTCTGCTGGTCCTGATCTTCTGATTTGCTCGGCCGCTACCGCGCGCCGGACAAGGGGCCCTGTCCGTGAGCCACGCTCGGGATCCAGAGTGCTTGGCCGAGGTGCTCAAGCGAATGTCGCAGTCCACCCCGCAGGATGGCCGCGTGTCGCTCGAGACGATGCTCCACGCCCTGGGCCGCCGCTCGTTCGGGCCGATCATACTGGTCGGCGGGCTGCTCACGTTGGCGCCGGTCATCGGCGATATTCCGGGTGTGCCGACCCTCATCGGCATCGTGGTATTTCTGCTGTCGGTGCAGTTCATCGCCGGCCGCGAGTGTCCCTGGCTGCCTCGCTGGCTGCTCGCGCGCTCGGCCTCGGCGCAGAAGGTGCACAAGGCGCTCGCGTGGCTGGACAAGCCGGCTCGTGCCATCGATCGCTTCCTGAGGCCGCGCCTGACCGGGCTGACGGAGGGCCCGGCGGTTCGCTGGATCGCTGCGAGTTGCACCGCGATCAGCGCGGCCATGCCCGCCATGGAGCTCGTGCCGTTCAGCGCCAACATCGCCGGCGCGGCCTTGACGATATTCGGCTTGTCGCTGGTGGCGCACGACGGCTTGCTGGCATTGCTCGGGATCCTGCTGACGGTTTCTGCCGCGTGGGGCGCCTTGAGCCTGTTGTGAAGTCCGCCGGCGGCGCCGCTCAGTCCCCGAGCATGGTGCGGGCCGGCTCCTCGGCCAGCGCCCGGCGGATCTCATGCGCCCCGGGGGTGCCTTGCTCCAGGGCCCGCTGCAGGTTCTGCGCGTACTGCTCGATCCGCTTCGGCGGTAGCAACGGCTCGTTCGCATCCACGGTCGCCTCCACCAGGACCGGCCCGGGATGCGACAGCGCGTTGCGCAGGACGTCGCCGCAGCGCGCGGGATCGTCGGCCTTCAAGGCCCTGAGGCCGCAACCGCCGGCGACGGCGGCGAAGTCGATGGGCTGCAGCGCGCACTCGTACTCGGGATTGCCGAGGAACATCATCTGCTCCCACTTGATCCTCGCGAGCGTATCGTTCTTGAGCATGATG
>QGUO01000558.1 GCA_003242495.1 Pseudomonadota bacterium
GTCATTCTCTCCGGCGAGATGATGCTGCGCTACATGGGCTGGACCGAGGCGGCCGACGCCATCATCGCCACCATGGACAAGACCATCGGACAGAAGACCGTCACGTACGACTTCGCGCGTCTCATGGAAGGGGCCACGGAGGTCAAATGCAGCGAGTTCGGTGACCTGTTGATCCGTAACATGTAGAGCGAAGCCCGACCGGCGGACGGATCTCCGCCGGTCGGGCTGTATCGTCCGTCGGGCCGTGGCGCCCGACGCTCGGAACGGGGCGCCTGGCGCCCCGTTCTCGTCTGGGCGCCCGCGCCGCCCTGACGCCGGGCGCGGAGCTTGCAGGGCTGCGCAGGGCTGCCCATCATGCCCTCATGCCGGCACACGATCCCCACGTGGTCGCGGATCGCACGCTGCGCGGCGCAACGTCCCGCGCCGCGCGCGACACCTTGGTGAGCGACTGCGCGGCCGCCATCGTGCAGGCATTCGCCAATTACAATGCCGAGTTTCGCGCGATCACCCGTCGCGCGCCGCTGCGCTTCGAGACGCGCGACTGGCGCGCCAGCCAGCTTGATGCCGTGCAGCGCATCGAGCTTTATGAGCAGTGCGTCAACCGCGTGGTTCGCCAGATGCGCGAGCGGCTCGGGGAGCAGGCCTCCGAGCGCGCGCTGTGGGCGCGCATCAAGCGCCGTTTCGCCGAGCTCATCGAGACATTCCCCGATCGCGAGTTCGACAAGACCTTCTTCAACTCGATCACGCGACGCATTTTCGAGACCGCCGGCGTCGATCCGGCCGTGGAATTCATCGCGCTCGACCTGGACCCGCTGAGCTCCATCGCCACATCGATCCCGACGCGCCGTTACGTCAACCGCGGATCGCTCGAGCTGCTGTTCGAAGAGCTGCTGGCGGCCTACCGCTTCCGCACGCCCTGGCTGGATTTCGACCACAGCGTGCGGGCGCTCACGACAGAAGTGCGCGCACAGCTCGCATCCTTGCAGGCGCCGGGCGCGCCGCCGCCCGACGATGCGCCGATCGAGGTGGAAATGATCGGCACGGTCTTTTACCAGATGACGCGCGCCTATCTGGTCGGGCGCATCGTCCTGCCCGCGGAGCTCGCAGCACGCCGTGCACAGGCTCCCTTGCTGCCGTTCGTGCTCGCGCTGGCAAACGGCGAGCACGGCCTGCTGCTGGACGCGGTGATGCTCGAAGAAAGCTCGGTCAGCGTGCTGTTCAGCTTCGCCCGCTCATACTTCCATGCCGATCTCGCCAACGTCGGCGAAGTGGTGGTATTCCTGAAGAGCATCCTGCCCAACAAGCCGGTGAGCGAGCTGTACACGGTCCTCGGCCGCGCCAAGCAGGGCAAGACCGAGCGCTATCGGGAGCTGTTCCGGCATCTGCAGGACAGCTCGGACTGTTTCGTGCATGCCCCCGGTGAGAAAGGCCTGGTGATGATCTGCTTCACCCTGCCCTCGTTCGACGTCGTGTTCAAGGTGATCCGCGATCGTTTCGCGTACCCCAAGAACACCTTTCGCGAGGAGGTCGAGCGCAAATACGAGCTGGTGTTCAAGCACGATCGTGCCGGCCGCCTGGTCGATGCCCAGGAGTTCAAGCACCTGGAGATCCCCCGGGCGCGTCTCTCCGCGGCGGTGCTGCGCGAGCTCGAACAGCATGCCGCAAGTGCCGTGCAAGTCGTCGGGGACGCCGTTCTGATCCGTCACACCTACATCGAGCGACGACTGACGCCGCTCAACCTTTACCTGCGCAACGCTCCCCGCCCGCAGGTCGAGCGCGTGGTGCTCGACTACGGCCAGTGCATCCGTGACCTGGCGGTGACCAACATCTTCGCCGGCGACCTGCTGCCGAAGAACTTCGGCGTCACGCGCCATGGACGGGTGATCTTCTATGACTACGACGAGCTGTGCAGAGTGACCGACCTCAACTTCCGCGATGTGCCCGAGGCGCGCCACGAAGAGGACGAGCTGCGCGCCGAGCCCTGGTACTACGTGGCCGACAATGACGTGTTCCCAGAGACCTTCCTGCAGTTCCTGGGCTTCGACGCCGGGCTAAAGGAGTTGTTCCTCACCGCCCATGGGGAGATTCTCACGGCCGAGTGGTGGCGCACCATACAGCGGCGGCTGCGCGACGGTGAAGTGCTGGAGGTGCTTCCCTATCACCGCCATCGCGTACGGGTGTTCAGCAACGCGTGAGCGGCGCCGACCGGCGGGACCTTGGCGTGCATCCCGGCTGGAATGGCCTAAACTTGCGCCATTGCTGCGAACCGAGGTTCCCGCATCGCACGTTCAAGCCAAGCCATGCAGAAAGCTCTCATCATTCTGGGCGCCATCGTCATCCTG
>QGUO01000559.1 GCA_003242495.1 Pseudomonadota bacterium
GCGGTGCGCAGGCCTTCCACCAGGCACTCGTGAATGGCGCGGCTCGATTCGGTGCTCTCCGACCCGCCGCGCAGAATGGCGGCGTTGCCGGCCTTGAGGCACAACACGCCGGCATCGGCGGTCACGTTCGGACGGCTCTCATAAATGATGCCGACCACCCCGAGCGGGACGCGCACCCGCTCGATGCGCAGCCCGTTCGGGCGCTCCCATTGCGCAATCGTCGCACCGACGGGGTCGGGCAGCGCGGCGATGTCCTCGATGCCGCGCGCCATGGCCTCGATGCGCTTCTCATCGAGCATCAGCCGATCGAGCATGGCGCCGCTCAGGCCGCGTTCGCGCGCCCGCTGCATGTCCGCGGCATTGGCCGCGCAGATGCGTTCCTGCTGCGCGCGGATGGCGGCCGCCGCGGCATACAAGGCCGCATTCTTGCGCTCGGTGTCGGCCTGCGCGACGGTGCGGGAGGCGGCCACGGCGGCGCGGCCGAGTGAGTCCATCAAGGAAGCGATGTCGGGTGAGGGAGCGTCAGCAGCACACATGGACGGCATCTACAAATGTTCGTTGATCCAGGCATTCTACGGGGCGACGCCGCACAGTAACATCCCGCGGCCGCCCCGGCCGGCGCCGGGACGCAACCAAACCGGCGGACCGGACGTTACAGCACACGAAGTCCCCCGCAGGAGTGCACGATAATGGCAGCACGGGCGTCCGGTGGAATACGGTTGCTGGAGATCGCAGCGTGGATCGGCGCCCTCGGCCTCATCGGCTGGCCGACGTTCCGCAAGCTGGCGAGCCGCTGGCATGTGCATCACCCCGAGGCGGCGCGTGAGTCCGCCATCGACATGTCGCTGAAGCAGACCTTCCCGGCGAGCGATCCGCCCGCCTCCCGCTACGTCGATATCCCGGTGAACCGCCGGTAAGGCTGACCCACCGGTTTCCAGGCCTGGCCACCGGCCTGCTCGCAGACCGCGCGGCGAACGCCGGGACTCGCGGCCCTGAGGCCGCCCGGGCGCGACGGGGCCTCCAGGCTGACCGGGTCCTCTACTGATTCCCCGCTCCCCTTCCTTCCTCTATCGGTTCGTTCCTGACTCACGCCGCATGGCGCCGCCCGGCCGCCGCGCTCCGCGCACCGTCCGGGCCCGGGAGACCGCCACCGCTGCGGCTCGAGTCCGTGTGGGGGGTCCAGCTCCTGTGTCCTTCACTTCCTGTGACCGTCCTCGCCGTGCGCCCTGCCCCGGCCGCAGGCCGGGGTGGCCAGCCATCAATCGCCGTTCACCACGAGGTCGTCGCGGTGGATGATCTCGTCGCGGCCACGAAACCCCAGGATGCCTTCGATCTCGCCCGAGCGCCGCCCGCGCACCCGCTCGGCATCCGCGCTCGAATAAGCCGCCAGACCCCGGGCGATCTCCCGGCCCAGGGGGTCGCGCACGATGACCGCGTCACCGCGCTCGAAGGTGCCCATCACGCGGGTGACGCCGGCGGGCAGCAGGCTCTTGCCGCGGCGCAAGGCCTGGGCGGCGCCCGCATCGACATGCAGTTCCCCGGCGGGTCGCAGTGTCCCGGCGATCCACTGTTTGCGCACCGTGGCCGGTGTGGTCGACGGATAGAACCAGGTGCAGCGGCCGCCTTCCTGGATACTACGCAAGGGATGCATCTGCCGGCCGAGGGCGATGCACATGTGACAGCCGGCGCCCACCGCGATTCTGGCCGCGGCGATCTTGGTGGCCATGCCGCCCGAGCCCACGTCCGAGGAGACCCCTCCGGCCATGGCCTCGATCTCGCGCGTGATGGTCCTCACCTCCGGAATGAACTGCGCCGTCGGGTCGCGGGTCGGATCGGCGCTGTAGAGGCCGTCCACGTCCGAGAGCAGCACCAGGCAATCGGCGCTGATCATCTGCGCCACCCGCGCCGCCAACCGATCGTTGTCGCCGTAGCGGATCTCCGCCGTGGCCACGGTGTCGTTCTCGTTGATCACCGGCACGGCGCCGAGCTTGAGCAAGGTGCCGAGCGTGCTGCGGGCGTTGAGATAGCGGCGCCGTTGCTCGGTATCGCCGAGCGTCAAAAGAATTTGCGCGACCGTGAGGCCGTGCGCTTCCAGCACGTCCTTCCAGGCGTGCGCGAGACGGATCTGTCCGACGGCCGCCGCCGCCTGGCTTTCCTCGAGCTTGAGGCGGCCGGGCTCCAGCCCGAGCTGGCGCCGGCCGAGGGCAATGGCGCCGGAGGACACCAGCAGCACGTCCTGGCCGCGCGCGCGCAGCTGCGCGACGTCGGCGGCCAGCGAGGCCAGCCGGGCGCGGTTCGCCCGTCCGCTGGCAGCCTCCACCAGCAGGTCCGATC
>QGUO01000560.1 GCA_003242495.1 Pseudomonadota bacterium
GGCCTTCATCTCCATCTCCAGGCAGCTCAGGTACGCCGTCACGTTGGCGTTGTACTCCTTGACGGCGTTCATGCCCGCGATCATCTCCTGCTCGGTCGCGGTGCTGCCGTCGGGAATCGAGGCGGGTGCCTTGGGATACACGCACTCGGCGCCCGCCTGGCCGGCCGCGAGCGCGCCCGCGAGCAGGATCCCCTGAAAAAGTCTCGTTCTCATCGCTAGGCCTCGCGCTTCGTAAGCTCGTAGCTCGTGCGGTCGCTCGGACCCCGCGGTGCGGGGCCGAATGCGCCCAATGTTAGGCCGGCAGGCCGCAGGTTGGCTACCCGCCTGCGCGCAGGGGCAGCTCACGGGATTTCTGCACGGTGCGCAGCGCAAAACTCGAATGCACGCGGGCGACGGCTGGCAATCGGGTCAGATGCTTGCTGTGCACGCGCTCGAAGTCGGCGGTGTCGGCCACGGCCACGCGCAGCAGGTAATCGAAGTCGCCGGACATCAGATAGCACTCCATGACTTCGGGAATGCCCCGTACGGCCTCTTCGAACTTACGCAGGTCGACCTCGTCCTGGCGGTCGAGGGTGATGCTCACGAACACATTGAGCGGACAGCCCGCCTTCTGCTGGTTGAGGATCGCCGCATAGCCCTCGATCAGACCGGCCTGTTCCAGCGCGCGCACCCGCCGCAGGCAGGCGGACTCCGAGAGATTGACCCGCTCGGCCAGGGCATGGTTGGAAATCCGCCCCTCGAGCTGCAGGGCATGGAGGATGGCGCGGTCGTAGCGATCGAGCGGCATGGCGCAAGAATCCGTCCGCACACGGTATAATGCCGCAAGATATTGCCATACACGGGCCATCCTGAGCACCCAACTGCACTGTCCTGCGGATCCGGGGCCTCTACAGTGGTCCCAAGCACACAGACAGCGCGAGGCGTTATGCGCGTCGGAGTTCCAAAGGAAACCAAGAACAACGAGTTCCGTGTCGGGCTGGTCCCCGCCGGGGTTCGGGAGTTGGTCCGGGACGGTCACGAAGTCATCGTCGAAACCATGGCAGGCGCCGGCATCGGTTTCGACGATGCGGCGTATCGCGCCGCGGGTGCGAGGATCGCGGCCTCGGCCGCCGAGGTCTTCGAGACCACCGAGCTGATCGTCAAGGTCAAGGATCCGCAGCTCGCCGAGTGTCGCATGCTGCGCCCCGGGCAGACCCTGTTCGCCTTCCTGCATCTCGCCGCCGATCAAGCCTTGGCCAAGGCGCTCATTGAAAGTGGCGTGACGGCCATCGCCTACGAGACGGTCTCGGCGCCCGACGGCACCCTGCCGCTGCTGATGCCCATGAGCGAAGTGGCCGGTCGCATGGCCGTCCAGGTGGGGGCCTCCTGCCTGCAGAAGGCGAACGGCGGGTGCGGCGTCCTGCTCGGCGGGGTGCCGGGCGTGGCGCCGGCCAAGGTCGTGATCCTCGGAGGCGGCGTCTCCGGCACGTGCGCCGCGGAGATGGCGTTCGGCATGCGGGCCGACGTCACCATCATCGATCGCTCGCTGCCGCGTCTGCGTCAGCTCGACGCCCTGTTCGGCGGACACCTGAAGACCCTGGCCGCTGCCGCCGACACCATCGAACAGCAGGTCGTGGATGCCGATCTCGTGATCGGCGCCGTGCTGATTCCCGGGGCGGCCACGCCCAAGCTGGTGACCCGCGAGATGGTGCGCGCCATGCGCGCCGGATCGGTGCTGGTGGACATCGCCATCGATCAGGGCGGCTGCTTCGAGACCAGCCGGCCGACCACGCACGATGATCCGACCTTCGTGCTCGACGACGTGGTCCACTATTGCGTCACGAACATGCCCGGCGCCGTGCCGCGTACCTCGACGTTCGCGCTGACCAATGCCACGCTGCCATACGTGAAGGCGCTGGCCGCGCACGGCACGCTCGAGGCGCTCGCGCGTGATGCCTCGCTCGCGCGCGGCCTGAATGTGCACCAGGGGGCGATCGCCCACCAAGCGGTGGCGCGCGACCTCGGGCTGCCGTACCGCCCCCTCGAGACCGTCGATGCCAGCGCCGCCTGAGCGTCCGGCGCGTCCGATCCCTCGCCGGCCCGTCGCCAGCTCGCTCGCAGGTTCCCCAGGCCTGGCGTGAAGGCCGAGTGCGCTGCTTGCCCGGGCGCACACATGCTCCGCTCGCTCAGGCAAGGTGCACGTCGCCCGGGTCGAGTCAGCGCGTCGCGAGGATGACACCGCGCGCCTCGAAGCAATGACCCGTCACGGCAGGTCCGCACAGCGCGCCTTCCGCGTGCGCTCGTTTTGGCATCGTGGAGGGATGCCTGCATACTGACGGACATGTTCGACCGCA
>QGUO01000561.1 GCA_003242495.1 Pseudomonadota bacterium
GAAGGCTTGTGCTGCATGGCGGGCCCTGGATGTCAGGCCGACAGGCTCATTCTAGCGCGCAGCGGTGGACCGGGCGAGTGATCGCCAGGTGCGATGCCTGCCGCCAGCGGCCGCCGAGCGTGCTCACATGAGGGTGTCGATGCTGCACCGCCACGCTCATTCCCGCTCCGTCAACCAGGCCGGATCGCCCAGTAAGGCGGCCAGGGTCCGGGTGAACCGCGCGGCGTCGGCGCCATTGACGACGCGATGGTCGTAGCTCAGTGACAGCGGCAGCATCAGCCGCCAGTCGATGCCGTCCTCCTGCCCGCGCGTCGCTGTCCACCGGGTGCTCGATACGCCGAGAATGGCCACTTCCGGTGCATGGATGATGGGCGTGAAGCCCGTTCCGCCGATGCCGCCGAGCGAGCTGATGGTAAAGGTGCCCCCGGTCATCTCGTCGAGCGTCAAGCCCTTCTCCCGCGCCTTCGTCGAGAGTCGTGCCAGCTCGTCGCCGATGTCGTCGACCGGCTTGCGGTTGCAATGCCGGATCACGCCGACCACGAGGCCATCGGGTATTTCGATGGCCACGCCCATGTGCACCGCCTTGTGGAGGAGAAGCTTGGTTCCGTCCTCGTCGAGGACGGCGTTGAAACGCGGATGGGCACGCAAGGCGCGCGCCGTGGCGGCGATGACGAACGCGAGCAGCGACCGTTTCCTCGACGCGGCTCGTGCATTCAGGTCCTTGCGCCGTGCCTCCAGGGCCGTCACGTCTGCTTCGTCATGGTGCGTGACATGTGGAATCGTGGTCCAGTTCCGGATGAGGACCTTGGCCGCGTACCGTTGCTTGGGGGAAAGCGGAAGGGCCTCGACGTCCTCGCCCGGCGGGTCATCGGCGCATTCGTCGGAGTGCTGCATCATGCTCGATGAAATCTGACGACACGGGAGAATGACAAATGAGTCCGCCGGTTTGGACACCGGCTGGACGCCGGCCCGCCGCACGGGCGCCTTCGGCGCCCGCCGGCGTTGCCGCGGTGCACTGGCTGGAGCACGCCGGTGGCCTGACCGGTTCGGCGTGCGTGTCCGGTTGGGCTAGAAATCGAACCGCACGCCCAGGTTGTATCGTCGGCCCAGTATGTCGAACAGGCTGGTATTGGTATGGGAAGACCCGGTGAACGCCCAGGTGGCGGCCAGGGGCGGCGCCTCGTCGAACAGGTTGCTCACGTTCAGCGAGATTTCGCAGGTGCCGCGCCCGGGCATGTCCGCGCGATAGCCGACGCGCAGGTTGGTGAACAGGGCCGAGTCCACCCGGTTCCGGTCGATGTCCACGCCCTCGACCCAGCGTGCATCGTACGTGCCGCTGTTGATATAGCGCTCCTGTAAGGACACTGAGAGGAGGCCGCGTTCATAGGCCACATTGAGGGTGGCCTGCCAGTCCGGTGCCCCGCCGGCCAGGCCGGTCTGCCCAGCCCTGTCCACCGGGGCGGCGCCCGCCTGGGTGGTGGACATTTCGTCGATGTACGTGCCGATGAGCCGCAGGCGCAGGTGCTCGTCGCCTCCGAAAAGCATGATCGAGCGCGCGTACGAGGCCTCGATGTCGACGCCGCGGGTTTTGGCCGCCTCCGTGTTGATGAAAAGATTGTGGATCAGCGAAATGAACCCGTCCGCGCCGCGCTCGATGAAACGGCACAGCTGCGTCGCGCCGGCATGGCATTGATCGACGATGTTCTGGGCACCGAGCTGGCCGATGGCATCCTTGATGTCGATGTCGAAGGCGTCGACGGAAATGGCCAGGCCGGACAGCCATGACGGTTGATAGACCAGGCCGAAGGTCAGTGTGTCGGCTTCTTCCGGGTCGACCTCGGGATTGCCGCCCGAAATGACGCTGATCGCATACTGCTCGGCAGAGCCCGACAGCGGATCGGTCACGTTGCCCGGACCGCGGGAGGTATCGAAGCGCTCGGACAGTGTGCCGGCGCGCACGTCGCGCGAGCGGGTGATGCGCAGGCGCACGTCGTCGGTGACTTGCCAGTCCAGGCCACCCTTCCAGGCCCACACGCCGCCGCTGCCCTCGTAGTCTGCAAACCGCACGGCCGCGTTCAGCTCGAGGGAGCGCGCCAGCGGCACGGCGTTGAGCAGCGGAAACAGCATTTCCGCGAAGGCTTCCTGCACCGTGTAGCCGCCGTGCGAGCTCGCCGAGGGGCCGCGCTCGAAAATGTTCGCGTTGCCGGAGTACACCGCCGGCAGGCCGCGATATCCGAGCGTCGGTCCGTCCAGCGGCATATCGGTCCCGGCGTGCAGCTCATAGGGATGGACGTCTTGGGCGAAGCGGTCCTCGCGCCACGCCACGCC
>QGUO01000562.1 GCA_003242495.1 Pseudomonadota bacterium
GACCGGGCGTCACCCACTTGCCGGAGGCATCGATGACGTGCGCCTCCGCGGGCGCCTGCAGGTTGCGGCCCACTGCGGCGATGACGCCGTCGCGCATCAGCACGTCGGCATCGTCCAGGCGCTCGCCCGTGCCCGTGAGCACCACGGCGCCACGCAGCAGCGTCGGCGCGCTGACGGGCGGTCGATAGGTGGATGGATAGGTCTCGGTCGGCGCGCGGGCCGGCTCAGGCGGCTCGGGCGCCGGTCCCTGCGAGGTCGTGGCGCACGCGGCCAACAGCAACGCGCCACAGATCGAGAGTGTCCTGATTGTGTACATGCGAGGGCGCCATTGTGTGCGTTATGCGGAAACGATGGCACAGTTGACGCCCTGCGACAACGTCGCGGGCTAGAGGATCTGTGAGACGCCGCTTTGCTTGGGCCGTGCGGCAAGCCGGGCGGCCGTCGCGGCCGTGAGACGCTCGATCAGGGTGCGTTCATGCCGTGTAAACGGCGGCTGGTAATAATCCGGGAAACGCACGCGCGCCGCGGCCCGTTCGATGTGCTCCGGTACCTCCGCCAGGCGACAATGCTCGAGCACTTGCCTGAGAATCCCCCGCGGATCGCTGCACAGCGCCTCGTAATGCACCACGAGCGCTGCCTCGCGCAAGCGTTCGTCCTGTTCCAGGCGATCGGCCAGATAACCGTACAGGTGGTTCCAGTAAAGCGCCCATCCCTCGATGTCGCGGCCCGCGGCAAAGTGCGCACAGATTGCTTGTACACATTCCGTATCGCCCGCGTTGATCGGGCGACGATCCGGGCCGAACTCGAAGTGCCCGACACGCCGCAGATGCGTGCGCGCCTTGGGATTGTCACGGGTGCGCGCGCAGAACAGCCGATGCTGCTTCATGAGCGAGGCCACGTGCCACACCGGGTCGCGTACCGGAATGACGAATCTCGCATCCGGGAACAGCGCGAGCAGATACTCGAGCCGGGTGACATTGTAATTGCCCTTCGACACATAACGCTCCGCACCGCGCACTGCCAGGAGCTTACGCACGTGGTCGCGATAGAACTGCTCGAACTGCGGGTGCCGCGTGTTCCCGTCCAGCACTTCGCTGGTGCGCGGATCATGCAAGTTGGGGAAGAACGACATCCACAGCACTTCCTCGAACGCTTCGGGGCTTTCCGGGGTGATCATGATGCGGTCGCCGTGACTGCGCTCGACCGGCGCCATGCGCCGCTGCGGCACACGCTGCAGGAAGCGGTTCCACAGGTACGGTATATATAGAAGCGGGTAATCGCTGTAGCGATGCGCCGTGGTATGCGGATGCGCGTCGAGGATTTCGAGCAGCACCGTCGTGCCCGAGCGCGCCAGGCCGGCCACGTAGATCGGGGCGCGGATCTCGGTTCGCGCGATCTCGTCGGCCAACAGCCGGGTCTCCAGATTGCCGAGGCGGATCCACCATGAACGATGCCGGCAGACGAACCCGCCCACGGCATGCACCCAGCCATCGACGTGGAAGTCGCCGGCAGCGGCCTCAGACAAGACGCAGCCCTCGTTTCAGGCCCAGCGATACCAGGATGAGCGATGCGAAGAACAGCGTCGCCCACATGCGGCTCCACCGTGGACCGAAGGGCAGATACTCACGGGCAGGCAGATCGATGCGCAGCGCATCGAACGGCGCATCGGCCGGCAGGTAACCGGCCGGGTTGTGCAGGAACACGTTCCACCACTGCCGTTTGTGCACCACGGGCACGGGCGCGGCAAGCGGCACCTCCGCGATGCGTCGCGCGCCGTCGAAGACCAGGATGCGCGGACCGCGCCCGGGCGGACAGTCGTGCTGCCCGTCCGGTCGACAGGCGCCCGCGACCCACTGGGCGCGCAGCGTCCCCGCCGGCTCGGCGTGCACCGCGGGCACCGTTCCATGAGCCGGGAAGTCGTAGGCATACGTGCTGCTGAGCCAGGCCAGCAGAGACAGCAACGGCAGTGATGCGACGATGCTCGGCCAGCCGACCCGGCCGACCTGCGTGAACGCCAGGCGCAGCAGGCGGCACACCAGCGGCATCGCGTGCTCCCATTCGCCATCGAAACGATCGAGATCGCGTTTCGCTTCGGCAATCTGCACGCGTCCCAAACGGATCCGTTCCTGTGCCGACACCGCGCCGTAGAGCAGCATCGAGACGGTGGCAGCCAGCGCTCCCCACAGCACCAGGCGCAACCCGGGCGCGACGCCGCCCGCCTGCGCATCCAGCCAGGCGAACAGCGGACCCGGCAAGTCGAACACACCCGTCGCCACGCGGCGAACGCCCCGATCAATGCCAGCGGGGACAGCGATTCGAGCCCG
>QGUO01000126.1 GCA_003242495.1 Pseudomonadota bacterium
CCTCGGTGCGTGCTGATTGCCGGCGGCGCGGGCTTCGTGGGCACCAATCTGGCCGCGCGTCTGCTCGAGCGTGGCGTGCGGGTGCGCGTGCTCGACTCGCTGTCGCGGCCCGGCGTGGAGACCAACCTGCGCTGGCTCGAGGCGAATCACGGCGAGCGGCTGGAGGCGGCGATCTGTGACGTGCGCGACGAGTCGGCGGTGCGCAGCGCGATGCGTGACGTCGAGCACGTGTATCACCTGGCCGCGCAGGTGGCCGTGACGTCGAGTCTGAGCGATCCGCGCCACGATTTTGCGATCAACGCCGCCGGCACGCTCAACGTGCTGGAGGCGGCGCGTGCATGCGTGCGCCCGCCGTCGATCATGTTCGCCTCGACGAACAAGGTGTACGGCGCCTTGCAGGGCGTGCGCGTGCGGCCGTACCGGCAACGCTACGTGCCGGTGGACGTGCGTATTGCTGCGCGGGGGCTCGACGAGCGCAGTCCGCTCGAGTTTCACAGTCCGTACGGCTGCTCCAAGGGAGCCGCCGAGCAGTACGTGCTCGATTACGCGCGCAGTTTCGGGCTGCGCACCGTCGTGCTGCGGATGAGCTGCATCTATGGTCCGCATCAGCACGGCAATGAGGACCAGGGCTGGGTCGCGCATTTCCTGCGCCGCGCCCTCGACGGGCAGCAGGTCACACTCTACGGAACCGGCATGCAGGTGCGCGATGTGCTCTACGTCGAAGATTTCGTGACCGCCCTGGAGGCGGTGGCGAGCCGCGCCAACGAGCTGAGCGGTGAGGTGTTCAATATCGGCGGCGGCGTGCGGAACACCGTCAGCCTGCTCGAGCTGGTGGCGCTCATCGAGCGTCTCACCGGGCTGTCGATCGAGACGCGCTACGACGACTGGCGTACGGGCGATCAACGCTACTACGTCTCCAACGTGGAGAAGATCGCGCGCGCGACCGGCTGGCGACCCCATACCCCGGTCGAGAAGGGCGTGGCCGCCCTGTATCACTGGCTGCGAGGCGAGCAGCGCACCACGTGGGTTGCCGCCGCGCGCCCGCAGGAGCTCCGACCATGAACGCACGAGGCCAGCGGGCCGCCGTGCTGGAAGGCAACGGGGCCGTGAAGGTGGTGCAGAGCCGCCGTCCGGAACCGGGGGCACGCGAGGTGCGGGTGCGTCTGGAGGGCTGCGGTGTATGCGCCTCGAATCTGCCGCTCTGGCAGGGACGCGCGTGGTTTCGGTATCCCTGCGCGGCGGGTGCACCCGGTCACGAGGGTTGGGGGCGGATCGACGCGCTGGGCGCGCAAGTGCGCGACTTGCAGATCGGCGAGCGTGTCGCGGTGATTTCACAGCACGCCTACGCGCAGTACGACGTGGCGGCGCGCGCGGCCGTCGTCCCGCTGCCTGCCGCGCTCGACGGCATGCCGTTCCCCGGCGAGCCACTCGGTTGCGTCATGAACATCTTCGAGCGCAGCGACATCCGGGCCGGTCATAGCGTGGCGATCGTCGGGGCAGGCTTCCTCGGGGTGCTGCTGGTCCAGCTCGCCGTTCGCAGCGGCGCGCAGGTATTCGTGACCTCGCGGCGCGCCTATGCGCTGGCGCAGGCACGTGCCGCAGGCGCCCACGAAACCATGTCCAGCGACCCGCCCCACGCGGCGATCCGGCGCGGCCTCGAGCTGACCGCGGGGCGCGGGTTCGACCGGGTCATCGAAGCGGCCGGCGAGCAGTCCACGCTCGACATCGCCGGCGCGCTCGCCGCCGAGCGCGCCCGGCTGGTGATCGCCGGCTATCACCAGGACGGCAGGCGCGAAGTCGACCTCCAGGCGTGGAACTGGCGCGGCCTGGATGTCGTGAATGCGCACGAGCGCTCCATCGAGCGCTATGCGGGCGGAGTCGCGGCGGCAGTGGACGCGGTGCTGGACGGGCGCTTGGATCCGTTCCCGCTGCTCACGCACAGCCTGCCTCTGGAATCGCTCGACCGGGCGTTCGCGCTCACTGCGGACCGGCCTGACGGGTTCATGAAGGCGAGCGTGCGGATGGAGGAAGCCTGATGTCGGACGTGGTGCGCGCGCCGCTGGACCAGGCGCACCGGCCAGCGAACGACGCCGCCTGTGTCGTGCCCGGCGTCCGCAAGGTGCCGCGACTCGGGTTTCTGGGCCTCGGCTGGATCGGACGCGCGCGCCTCGATGCCCTGGCCGCAACCGGCGGCGTCGAAGTGGCGGCGCTCGCGGACTCGAATGCCGCGAGCTTGGAGGCCGCCGCACGGGACTATCCCGGCGCGGCGGCGCTCGACGGCTGTGAACGCCTGCTCGAGTGCGCGCTGGACGCTGTCGTGATCGCGACGCCGAGCGGCCAGCATGCCGGGCAGGCGCTGGCTGCCCTGCAGCGGGGCTGTGCGGTGTTCTGCCAGAAGCCGCTCGCGGTCACGGCAGCCGATGCGGCGCGGGTGGTGCAGGCGGCGGCCACCGCGGACCGGCTGCTGGGGGTCGACTACTGCTATCGCGAGGTGCAGGGCATGCCCGTGCTGCGCCGCCGCGTGCTCGACGGCGAGCTCGGCCACATCGTTGCGGTCGATCTCGTCTTTCACAACGCCTACGCGCCGGACCAATCCTGGTGTCGGGAGCGTCGCCTGGCGGGCGGCGGGTGCCTGCTCGACCTGGGCGTGCACCTGGTGGATCTCGCGCTCTGGCTGCAGGACTTTCCGAGAGTCGAGCTGGTCGACGCAACGTTGTATCGCAACGGTGCGCCATACCGATGTGACGACCCGGGGACGGAAGACTTCGCGGTCGCAGTGCTGCGGCAGGCGAACGGCGCGACGCTGCGCCTGGCTTGTTCCTGGCATGCACATACCGGGCGCGACGCGCTGATCGAGCTCGTGCTGCACGGCACGCGCGGCGGTGCGGCGTGGCGCAATGTCAACGGCTCGTTCTATGACTTCGAGATCGAAATCTGTCACGGCACATCGCGCGAGCTGCTCGGCGCGCCGCCGGACGATTGGAGCGCGCGCGCACTGACCCGCTGGGCTGCCCGACTGGCCGCCGATGGCCGTTTCGATCCTTCGGCCTGGGGGGTCGTGCAGGGCACCGCCCTGATCGAGGCGATGTATGCCCGGGTAGGCGGGGCGGAGCCGCCATCGTGAAAGTCCTGATGACCGTCGATGCCGTCGGCGGGGTCTGGACCTATGCCGTGACGTTGTGCCGCGCGCTGGTGCCGCATGGCGTCGAAGTCGTCCTTGCCTGCATGGGTCCGCCGCCGGCGCCGCAGCAGGGCGCGGCGGTGCTCGATCTGCCCAATGTGCGCATCTATGTGTCCGACTGTCGGCTCGAGTGGATGCCCTGCGCCGATGGCGCCACCTGGGCGGATGTCGACCGTGCCGGAGCGTGGCTGCTGGCGCTTGCCGAGCGTCACCGAGTCGATGTCGCGCATCTCAACGGCTACAGCCATGCCGCCCTGCCATGGCGTTGCCCGGTGCTCGTGGTCGCGCATTCGTGTGTGCTGTCGTGGTGGCAGGCAGTGCATGGCACCGCGCCGCCTCCTGCATGGGACGAGTATCGCGAGCGCGTGGCGCGCGGCATTGCCGCGGCAACGGCCGTCGTGGCGCCGAGCCGCTTCATGCTGCAGGAGATCGCGCGTCTTTACGGCGCTTCCCCGCACCACGCCCTGCCGTTCACGACGGTCATCCCCAATGGCAGCGAGCTCGCGGCGCCCGCAGCGCGCCAGCACACCCCGCCGGGCAGCGCAGAGCGGCAGAAGTTCGTGATGGCGTGCGGGCGCATGTGGGACGAGGCCAAGAATCTGCGTGCACTCGATGAGGCAGCGGTCGGCCTGCCGTGGCCCGTGTACATCGCCGGCCCCACTGTGTTTGCAGGACATGGCGCCGTGCGCTGCCGTGCTGCGGTGCCCCTGGGACCGCTCGCGCACAGTCATCTCATCGGCTGGCTGCGCCGTGCCGCCATCTTTGCGCATCCCTGTCTTTACGAGCCATTCGGACTCGCGCCGCTCGAGGCAGCGCTCGCCGGGTGCCCGCTGGTGCTCGGCGATGTGCCCAGCCTGCGGGAACTTTGGAGCGACGCTGCGACTTTCATTGAGCCCCGCGACCCGGACGCTCTACACGATGCGCTCCTCGAGCTGATGGCGATGACCAACCGGCGCCAGCAGATGGCGCGCGCTGCATGGGCCAGGGCACAAAGTCTGACACCCGGGCGAATGGCGGCACAGTACGCTTCGTTGTACCAACGACTGGTGGCACACCACGTGCCGGCAGGGCGAGCCACACACTTCGATCACGAGTCGCGAGACGCACGACAGGACCGATGAAGCTTGTCCTTTTCTATCATTCGCTCGCTTCGGACTGGAACCACGGCAATGCGCACTTTTTGCGCGGCATCGTCACGGAGCTGCTGGCCGCCGGACACAGCGTGCACGTCTACGAGCCTGCGGACGGCTGGAGTCTGAAGCACCTGCTCGCCGAGCAGGGCCAGGGCGCGCTGGCCGCATTCCGGCGCGCCTATCCCGAGCTGGCGAGCACGTTCTACTCGCTCGGGTCATTCGATGTGGAGCGCGCGCTCGACGGTGCCGACGTCGTCATCGTGCACGAGTGGAATCCGCCGGAGCTGGTGGCGCGTGTCGGACGCGCGGCGCGCGCAGCCGGCTGCATTGCCCTGTTCCACGATACGCATCACCGCAGCGTCAGCGACCCGGCCGCGATCGCCGCGCTCGACTTGAGCGAGTATGCCGGGGTGCTGGCCTTCGGCGAGGTCATCCGCCAACGCTATCTCGAGAATGGCTGGACGCGCGCGGCGTGGACCTGGCATGAGGCCGCCGACCTGCGTCGCTTTCGGCCGTTGGCCGATCGGCCGCGCCTCGGCGATCTGGTGTGGATCGGCAATTGGGGCGACGACGAGCGCAGCGCCGAGCTCGACGAGTTCCTGATCCAGCCGGTGGCGCGCCTGGGCTTGGCGGCGCATGTCCATGGCGTACGTTATCCGCACGCCGCGCTGGCGGCGCTCGCGGCCGCCGGCATCGCCTGGCGCGGCTGGCTGCCGAATCATCGGGTACCGGAAGTCTTCGCGAGCTTCGGTTGCACGGTCCACGTGCCGCGCCGGGCGTACAACCGGCTACTGCCGGGCATCCCGACCATCCGTGTTTTCGAGGCCCTTGCCTGCGGCATTCCGCTGGTCACCGCGCCATGGTCCGACGAGGAAGGGCTGTTTCGTCCCGGAGACTTTCTGGTGGCGCGCGACGGCGCCCATATGACCCGCCTGCTCGATGCGCTGCGGCACGACCACGCATTCGCTTCGGAGGTCGCGCGCAACGGTCGCGAAACCGTCCTGCAGCGGCACGGCTGCGCGCACCGCATGCGGGAGTTGCTCGATATCGTCGGCGCGCTGCGCGGCGCACACCCGCAGTCGCGGGGCGCCCCGGCGCGACCGCACCTCGGCGGATCCGACGGCGTCGCGGCGCCGGCGGGATCCGGAGTCTGACATCGAATCGCAGGAGTGTGCTCATGGATTCCAGTCATCGCACCGGCCATCCGTGCCGTGCTTGCCGGTCGGCAGGCGCCGGGCGGATCGTGACCCTGTCCGGGACAACCCCTCTCCAGGCCACGCGGACCGGCGCCGCGACAACGGGGAGAGCAGCACGGTGAGCGCTTGCCCGACCATTGCCATGTTCGGCTCGAGCCTGGTGTCCGCCTACTGGAATGGCGCCGCCACGTACTACCGCGGCATCGTGCGTGCCTTGCACGAGCGCGGCTACACGGTCACGTTCTACGAGCCCGACGCGTACGATCGACAGAAGCATCGTGACCTGCCGGATCCGGCCTGGGCGAACGTCCGGGTGTTTCCGGCCAACGATGCGGGCGTGGCCTGGGCGCTCGAGGATGCGCGCGAGGCCGACATCCTGATCAAGGCCAGCGGACTGGGCGTGTACGACGAGTTTCTGGAGCGTGAGCTGCCGTTGATGCGCCGGGTGGATCAGGTCGCGGTGTTCTGGGATGTCGACGCGCCGGCCACGCTCGAGCGCATGGAGCGCGATCCCGCCGATCCTTTCCGGCGACAGGTGCGCCTGTACGACCTGGTGCTCACCTACGGCGGCGGATTGCCGGTGGTGCAGGCCTACCGCCGTTTCGGCGCACGTCGCTGCGTGCCGATCTACAATGCGCTCGACCCGACGACCCACTACCCGGTGACGCCCGACCCGCGCTTTGCAGGCGCCTTGGGATTTCTGGGCAACCGCCTGCCGGATCGCGAGGCGCGCGTGGCGGAGTTTTTCCTGGGCCCGGCGTGGCGCCTGCCCGATTGTCGGTTCGTTCTGGGCGGCAACGGCTGGGAGCGCAACGCCAATCTGCCGCACAACGTGCATCATGTCGGCCACGTCTATACCCGCGATCACAATGCCTTCAACTGCTCGCCGCGCGCGGTGATCAACATCAACCGCGACAGCATGGCGCGCTTCGGCTACTCGCCGCCGACGCGCGTGTTCGAGGCCGCCGGCGCCGGGGCCTGCCTGATCTGCGATACGTGGCAAGGCATCGGCGAATTCCTCGAGCCCGGGGCCGAGGTGTTGCCCGTGGCGAGTGGCGAGGAAGTGATCGCGCTATTGCCGGCGTTGGACGAGGTGCGCGCCCGCAAGATCGGCGCGGCGGCGCGCCGGCGGGTCCTGGCGCAGCACACTTATCGTCATCGCGCCGCGCAGCTGGAGCGGGTGCTGGAGCTGCGCCCGCGTGCGGCGCCGCTCGGCAGCCACGTGGGCGCGGTGCCGCACTGAGGCGCCGCGCGGATGCCGGCCACATGCCGGCAATCGAGGTTCCGACTTCGAGGAGTCCGTGGATGCCTGTCGCGCAAGGGTTGTCACCCGACATCGTGATCGTGGGATTGTCGCTGAGCTCCTCGTGGGGCAATGGGCATGCCACCACCTACCGCTCGCTGGTCAAGGGATTGAGCGCACTGGGCTGGCGCACGCTGTTCCTCGAGCGCGAGCAGCCGTGGTACGCGCAACATCGCGACCTCGAGGCGTTTCCGTATTGCGAGCTGGCGCTGTACACCAGCGAGAGCGAGTTGCGTCGCCGCCACACGGCGGCAGTGAGATCCGCCGTCGCGGTGATCGTGGGCTCCTACGTGGCCCAGGGCGTGGCGGTGGGCGACTGGGTGCTCGACACGGCGCGCGGCGTGCGCGCCTTCTACGACATCGACACGCCGGTCACGCTTGCCCAGCTCGAGGAGGGGAACTGCTCGTATCTCGAGCGGCGGCAGATCCCCGAGTATGACTTGATCTTGAGCTTTACCGGCGGACCGACGCTGTCGCGCCTGCGATCGCAGTTCGGCGCGCGCCGCGCGGTGCCGCTTTACTGCAGCGTGGATACGGACATGTACCGGCCGCTCGACGCGTCGCCCGACATCGACCTCGGTTACATGGGCACCTACAGCGCCGATCGCCAGACAAAGCTCGCCCGCCTGCTGCTGCTGCCGGCCCGTCGGCTGCCCGCGCGCCGCTTCATGGTCGCCGGCGCGCAGTACCCCGCCACCCTGCGCTGGCCGCCGAACGTGCGCCACGAGCAGCACATGCCGCCGGCACGGCATCGCGAGTTCTACGGTTCGCAGCGCTTCACGCTCAACATCACCCGCGCGGACATGGCCGCGGCCGGCTGGTCGCCCAGCGTACGGCTGTTCGAGGCTGCGGCCTGCGGGGTGCCGATCGTTTCCGACAGCTGGCCGGGGCTCGAGGAGTTCTTCGAGCCGGGCGAGGAGATCCTCACGGCCTATACCGCCGAGGACATGACCGACATTCTCGAGTATTGCGGCGACGCCGAGCGCGCGCGGCTGGCACGGGCGGCCTGCGAGCGCGTGCGGGCCGATCACAGCGGCGTGCGGCGCGCCGCCGAGTTGGAGGACGCGCTGCGCGGTGCACATGTCGAGGCGCCCCGGCGCGCACGCGGCGGCGAGCGGGGCGCGGACGCGGAAATCAAGCCGTGAGTGCGCCCGTGGCCAGTCATACCGAGGAGGCCGGGCGCCTGCGTCGCGAAATCGAGTCGCTCGGTCCGTGGTTCCACAATCTGCACCTGCCGAACGGGCTGCAGACGGCGCCGGGACATTTTCTGGGGGACTTCCCCACCAACAAATGGCGTGAGGTGGCGCCGAGCGTGCCGGACGACCTGTCCGGGTGGACGGTGCTGGACATCGGCTGTAACGCCGGCTTCTACAGCATCGAGCTGGCGCGTCGCGGTGCGTCGGTCACCGCGCTGGATGTCGACGAGCGCTATCTCCGCCAGGCGCGCTGGGCGGCGCGCCAGTACGCGCTCGAGTCACGCATCGAGCTGCGCCACGCACACGCCTACGAGCTGCTGCGCGAGCAGCGCACCTACGACCTGGTATGGTTCACCGGCCTCTTCTATCACTTGCGTTATCCGCTGATCGCGCTCGACCTGGTGCGCAGGGTCACCGCACGGCTGATGATGTTTCAGAGCCTGACCATGCCCGGCGGAACGACGGACCCGGTCCCGACCGACCTCCCCATCGATGGCCGAGAGCTCATGCTGAAACCCAACTGGCCGAAGATGGCGTTCATCGAGCACCGGGTGGCCGCCGATCCCACCAACTGGTGGGCGCCGAACCACCCATGCGTCGAGGCGCTGTTGCGCAGCGCGGGATTCCGGGTGCTCGAGCGGCCGACCCACGAGTTCTACCTGTGCGAGCCGGTCGCTGCCGGCCCGCCGCGTGATCTCGAGGCCCTGTGCGCGCTGCTCATGCCGCCATGACACGCCTCCCGGGCGCAACGCGCAACCCGGGCCGTCCGGCGGATGGCGGCCGGATGCTGTGGTGCCGGAACAGCGGCGGGTGCCCTCCGCTTTATGAG
>QGUO01000127.1 GCA_003242495.1 Pseudomonadota bacterium
GCTTCAATGAGGCCGCAGCGTTTCAGCTGCGGAGTCCTGAGAATCAGCTCGAAGTTTCTCTCGTCACGATCGCTTCAATGAGGCCGCAGCGTTTCAGCTGCGGAGTCGGCGGCAGGAGAAGAAATTATGAACATCGTGTTCCGAGCTTCAATGAGGCCGCAGCGTTTCAGCTGCGGAGTCAAGTGCATCCTCTCGAGACGCTACGGCTGGCCTGAACCGCTTCAATGAGGCCGCAGCGTTTCAGCTGCGGAGTCACCGAGTGAGGGTCCGGGCTCGGAGGGCCAGGACGTGCTTCAATGAGGCCGCAGCGTTTCAGCTGCGGAGTCCGACGATGGCGTCTTCCAGCGTCTGGAACGCGTTCGTGCTTCAATGAGGCCGCAGCGTTTCAGCTGCGGAGTCCGGCGACGAGCGCGTGATGGTCGCGTGCTGTGATCGTGCTTCAATGAGGCCGCAGCGTTTCAGCTGCGGAGTCCCTTGTACCAGCTCCACTCGCTCTACGTTGAGCAGCGGCTTCAATGAGGCCGCAGCGTTTCAGCTGCGGAGTCACGTCGCGCAAATGTTGATCGCGAACTCGCCGCGCGGCTTCAATGAGGCCGCAGCGTTTCAGCTGCGGAGTCGGCCCGCCGCAGAAGCGGCGCCCCGCTTGGCCTCTGGGCGCCTAATGCGAGAGGTCCAAGTCTCGGGCATGACGCTGGCAACATAATGCACCAACCTCACGGGCACTAATCTAAAAATCCCCAAGTTTTCAAAGAGCTGGCGAATGCGAGCGCTCCCCGGCAATTTCGTCGCCACTGCACCGCTCGCGGGATGCGGCAGTGCTAGACGATGACCGGTTCACGCTCCATCGGCTTGAAATCCTTCCCCAAGCTTACCACTCGCGGGCTGACCCGATCCGCCGGTCCGATGTCGACGAACAGGACGTGGTCCTGCTGGTGGTGGATGATTCCGTCGAGAAGCGCCACCAGTTCCGCGTGCCGTTGCCGACTCATGCGACACTGAAACACGGACAGCTGCACCCACTCACCGTACCCATGCATCAGATTGAACACCCGTCGCCATCGCTTTTGGTCAGCGATGTCATAAGTCACCAGGTATAGGTGTTCGTCCACGGCGACCTCTCCAGCCAGCGACGCGCCGCGCGTCTACGCCTCAAGACCCACTCCGGATGTTCATCCACGCCGACGCCCCTCAACGGGTCGTGAAGTTCGGGTACTCGCTGATTTCACCCAGCAGGTGCCGGGCAAGCAGCCGCGATTGAAGCTCGAGCAGCCGCCGATAGCTCAGCCGGTAACCGAACAGCGGGTGGGTGATTTCTTGGCTCATCCGACGCTCGAACGTCGCGATGAAGCTTTTCCTGCCGGTGTCGGTCAGCGCGACGCTTCCCGCCGCACTGATGAAGCTTGAAGGCTGCACTTCCCCGTTATTGATGGCCTGAATGACGGCGGAATCTGCAATCAAGGGACGGAAGGGCTCCATCATATCCAGCGCAAGCGCGGGCCGTCCGTAACGCGGTTGATGATAGAACCCCCGATACGCGTCGAACCCTACCGCCGTCAGCGCGATCGTCCAGGCGCGAACCAGCAAGGCATAGGCATACGACAACAGAGCATTCACCGGATCGACAGGCGGGCGACGTCTGCGTTTCTCGAAATCGAAGCGCAGGGTGTTGTCGTCACGGCTGATCATGTTCGCAAAGCTACCGAAATAGCGCGCGGCGGCCTGACCTACGGCGCCCAATAGCTCGCCGAGATCACGAGCACGCTGCGTGCTGCGAATATCCTGCCGGAATCCCTCTATCACCTCGGCTGGCGCCGCCCCGCCCTTCCAGTTACGCCGCAAGAACGTACGCTGGTTCTGGATTTTCGCGATCACGAGTGCCTTCGCGATTCTCAGGCACGCCTGTGCATCGAAGCTGGTCCGGTACTGGGCGGTACGGATCTCCACATTCTTGTGACCCAGTCCCACCGTATGCCCCAAGAACCAACCGCCGAACGAATGCCATGAGACCGGAACCTCCCTGCTCATCAGCTCATGCAGCGTCGGCGTCGTCACGTACACCTGACCCATGACGACGAGCTGCGAGACATCCGCCAACCGCACGATACGCGGCGCGTCCTTGTTCTCGTCGGTCGTGATCTCGAGCGTCTCGCCCTTCTTCGCTACTTTGGCGCCACGTGCCTGCACATACAGCGGCAGCGCCTCGTCCCGACCCACGGCCAAAGGTCGCGGCGAAACATCCTGCTTGGTCAGCAATGCCACTTCGTCCGGCAGACAGATGCCCACGAGCGAGCATCGCGGACATTTCGGGCTGTCTTCCAGCGGCGGCGGGATTTGCCCGCCCGCCGCAACCAGCCTCAATCCATCGAT
Organism: Pseudomonadota bacterium; assembly: GCA_003242495.1. Lineage (GTDB taxonomy): Bacteria > Pseudomonadota > Gammaproteobacteria > Steroidobacterales > Steroidobacteraceae > Steroidobacter. The sequence continues at coordinate 2,368 of QGUO01000127.1, forward strand.
GGCATTCTGTGTCAGCGCTCGCAGCTCCGGGTCGAAGGGCACGACGACCCGTTCTTTGCTGGCGACGTAGTACAGCACACCCTGTTCGCAGGAGTAGCCGTGCTCCTCGAGAATCATGCCTTGGACACAGAGCTGCACTCGCTCCGGATCGTAGGCACCTCGGGCGATATGCGGTCGCTTGCCGCGCTTGTAGTCGACGGGTGTGACGCGATCACCCTCTCCTTCGACGAGATCCATCCGGGCGATCAGCCCGAGGCGGTTGGATGACAGCGTGATCGAGCGAGCATGCACGCGCTCACCCTCTCCGATCTCACCCGAAGCTGGCAGAGCGCCCGTGGGCTTGTCCACGCGGCGATGCGCATGACGACCTTCGACGGTGTCCGCCGACTCCGCCCACTCGCCCTGAACCCACTCGAGATACGCCAGGCGCGGACAGTACTGGTACTCGTTCACCATCCGCGCTGGCAGCAGCGGCAGATCGCCCGCGAGCTCCGGGAAGGGCAGCGGCAATTCGTGCTGCGCCGCGACATCCTCAGCCATGGTTCATCCCCATTGCGCGGTGTCGGCCAACGACAATGCCGGTCAGACGCTTGTGAATCCGCGATCCAGGTAGCAGATTCCGGGCGCTGCATACCTCCCTTGGACACGAACTGAGACACGCATCCAGAAGGTTTCTGTCGCCCGCAGCACAGAATCCCCACCCTCAGCCGCGTGTGGACCGTGTCGACGCCACACTCGCTGCTCGCTTCGACCAAACGCCCGTTGCCGGGGCACCTTTTCGCGGCACGGTCGCGGGCGTTCACTCAATCTGCCTTGCCGTGTCATGCGTCCTGAATCGTGGCATCCCCCTCAATCTCTGTCCGCTCGTCGCAGCCACGTCTCGGTCCTGCCTCCTGAATGATCAACCGGCATGGGATTCAGCTGTCATGGGAGCGGTGTAAACGATCTCCGGCGCACGCAGGACCGCATACCCCTGCCCGAACTCCGCACGACGCGAGCGGTACACCGCCCGAATGCCCGAGCGCGCCACCCGAGGCTCGCCCGCCATCCATGCCTTCTCGCCGCAATGGAGCAGGCTCGTCAGTTCGTCCAAGGACACGGGCACGGACCAGACAGGCCAGGTGAAACACTGGCCCTTTTCGGTTCGAATGAAGCCCACGGTCGATGCACGCCCATCGATGGCCACCGCAGGAAACAACGGCAGCGCCCAGAACGCCAGCAGGATCGCGCCCCCGATACAGACGGGCTTCTCGGATGTCGGTGCGCGATGGCGCAGTGCGTACAACCGCTCCGTGTTCGGATCCCAACCCAGACTATGCGCGCGTATGCGGTATCGCCACGGACCGATCAGCGCCTCTTCGAAGGCCACCCGCGCATCGACCCTGACCTGGCGTACGATCTCGCGCATGCCGCCAAGGAACGATTGTTGACCGGACACCATGTAGAACCCGCAGGGTTTCGTGAGGCCCTTCTGCCCATCCACGGCGCCGTCGGCGATCAATGCGCTCAAGAAGCCTGCCATCTCCAGGTCGCCGTCGTCGAGGGCGGCAGTCAGGCGTTGACGGAATGCTTCCGGCGCAATACGCACGTCGTCGGCCCAATCCAGCAGGCGATCCAGCGAATCCCCGCCGATCCACTCGACAAGCTTGTCGACCAGTCCGACGGCATCGCTGGCCGCACGCGTGCGAACCACAGCGATCCAGTCGTCGTCCATGACGAATTCCAGCTTGGCTGCGGCGTCCCACTCGGCCACCTTGCGTAACAGGCCGATGCTCGCCAACATCCCCAAAGGATGCGAGCCCAGCAAAGCGGGCAGACGGATCTTGTGTATCATGACCGCACCTCGCCAGCTCCCTGCAGTTCATCCTCCGATTGCAATCTGTCCGCCAGACGGAGCACCGCCTCGAGGTAGGCGAGGCCCCAGGGCCCATAACGTCGATTGAGTCGCCAGAACAAGCCGGCCCAGTCCGACCCGAGCGCTCCCAGCCGTGGCGCGCCATCGAACGAACAGGCCTGGTTCCTGGCGTTGACATCGAACGCGGCGCCCTCATCCGGCCTGTCCGGCATGAGCGCGCGACCGCGGCCATGGTGAGTGCCCACCAGATACTCCGCCAACTCCGGATCGGATACCCCCTCGAGAAGCCCTGCGTGGGCTCTGATGAGCGCAACGGAGTAGGCCTCGTGACGCTCACCGAGCTCCACCCCGGAGACAGGGCCACGTCGCACGCCTTTGGCCAGCAGCTGACCGGGCAGGACGGAATGATCGCCGGCACGCAGCAAGGCCTGGAATCTCGGCTCGGCCTTACCCACGTCGTGGAGCTCGCCGGCACACCCGAGCGTCTTGATGTGCTCCGCGCTCAAGCCCACCGCTTCCGCAAGCGTGCGCGCCCGCCGCCCGACCCCAGCACTGTGTGTGTCCAGCGGCACCGGGACCGTGTGGCTCGACGACAGGTCCTCGTCAGAGATGTCTCCCCGCCGAGGCTGTCGACCCGTGGCAATCAAGGCCTCCAACCTCAGCTCACCTCCGGTGCCCGGGCTCGTGATCGCCCGCACGACGGGACGCTCGCGCAACCACGAGAGATCGGCCGGCAGCGCCTCTCCCAGGTCTTCCAGCAGCAGATCGATGAGACGGCCGGGATCGGCGGTCGGATCGCTGGCGTGTTCTTCACAGATCCGACCCCATGTCGCGGCAGGCGCCTCCGCGCCGTTCGGTTCGGGATTTTTCAGTGCGGCGAGCGTCGCACGGGACGCCACGAACAGCGGCGATCGCCCAAGCTCATGCCGCGCCTGCGCGCTCAAGTCCCGGACGGGCGTGCGATCTTGCGGCGCGAACCCGAACTCGTCACAACCACCATAGGCAGACGGCACGACGATGGTGTCGCCCGGCCGTATGTGGTGCGCGGGGATGATTTCCCACTCGTCGGCGCTTCTTCTGAGCACCGGTCTCGACGGCGGTGACTTCGAGGGTTGCGCGGACGGCGCGTCATCGACGGGGCCTTCTATGTCGGCCAGTTGCGCGTCCTCTTTCGACGTCTCGAGCCAGGCCCGCACGGCACGGATGGGCAGGCTGACGGCCTCGAGGCTCATGGGCGGATTCAGATCCAGCAGCGCTCGTGCAACCCCTATTCGACCATCATCGAGCAAGGCGTCTCCACGACGTTCGATGACCGGCAGGTCTGTGCGCCAGACGACCTGTACTTCCGGAGCGGCCGCCTCCAGGCCATGGAGCAGCTTGGCGACATCCGGCTCATAGACCGGACGAGCCGAGGTCTGACACAGCAGTTGAACGAACGCCGGCGTGAGGGGGAGCACCTGCGGTGATCGTCCCGTGAGCGGCCGCGTGTCCACCCCGGCGAGCGCCCTGTCCATGGCCTCGATCGCGAAGTCCACCGTCGGCGATCCATCCGCGACCACCGCCGACGCTTCCAGCCACCGCCAGGTTTCGCCAAGCGCCGGTCCATAGACCGGATCGTCATCGCCTTCGTCGCCACCGACGATCACGGCACGTGCCTTGCGGTACAGCCCCAGCCGGTCGAGCCTGCCGAATCGCTGCCGTAGCGCATCGAGCGCGGCGCACTCGGTCACCATGCCCTGGAAGTCGAGATCCGCGCCGACCTCGAGCGTCTGGGTCGCAACGACGAGCAGGGGTCGATCGCTGTCCTGGGGCTCTCGATTCGCCTGCACCCTGTCGAGCAGTCGCTTGGCCAGGACGTAACGGTCGAGCGGCCTGCTTCGGCCGATCAGCAGCTGGATCTCGAAATCACGCCTGGCGGACTCCTCGCGCAACCGCTCGAACAGCTCGCGCGCCGTCTTCACACGATTGACGATCAGCGCCACCGACGGTGCCGCGCCCTCGAGCGCAGCCAGCATCTCGGTGGCTTCCTTGGCGAGCACCTTGAGCCGCTCGCCGGCCTTGGAGACTTTGACGAGACGAGCGGGTTTCGGCGCCGTCCGGCGTTGCGTGATCACCGGATGCTCCAGGTCGCTGCGATCGAGCGAGAAGCGCACGCCCGACGAACGGCTGGTTGCGCTCATCGGCACGATCTCGACGGTCTTCACCGCGCCCAGCGGACGCTGCGCCCGGCGCTGTTCCCGAGCGACGGCGGACACCGCCTCGACGAAGGGCTCGCCGAGGTGAGCCTCATCGAGGAGTATCAGGGTGTCGTGTCCGAGCAGCCCAGCATGCACGGACAGCGAGTAGGGGCTCACGCCGTAGCCCCGGAACAACAGTCTCGATCCGACCTGATCCACCGTCGAGGTGATGATCATCGGCTGCGCGGGATGCAAGACTGCTCCACTCTCCCGCGCCATCCCGCCGCGCAGCTTCACGCAGGCCAGGGGCGTGTTCCCGCCGAGCCTGAGCAGACCGTCGGCAACGGCCCGGACGGCTTCCGAGCGCCGCGCTTCGAGCGCCAGGCGGATGCGTTCGGCGCGCTCCGCCGCGGCATCCACGATGATCCGCCGATCGACGACGAACGCGATCCGCCGTGCCGCCAGGCCGGGCTCCCCCCGCAGCGCACACCACGCCAGGTGATACAGGGCGATATCGAGGCACGCCGTCTTGCCGCTGGCCGTGGGTAGGTCGATGACGTCCGGCCAAGTGTGATGCGTGACGAGCTCCCGGGCCAGCCGCGATTGCCACGGCAGCGGCGCGACACCATGGATTGCCCTGAAGAAGGCCTCGAAATCGAGCTGGCTCATGATGCACCTGACATGCGCACAGGGACGAATACGCCCAGACCGACGAAGCGTCCGGCCCCGATCAGCAGCGGTCCGCGGACGGGTTCATCGAAACGCAGCAGCGCGTGGGTACGCATCCGCCCATTGGCCTGCTTGCCCTGCCCGCGGAAGTCCCTCGCGAGCGGCACACCGCTTACTACGGACACCGGCCCGAGCCGCACCTCGGCAGGACGCGGCAGACCGACTCGCATGCAACTTTCGGCAACGATCTGTTCGGCCGTGAGCTTGTTCTTCTTCGGATATCTGTCGAGACACACCGGGGTGACGGTGGCCCACACACGCCTGGCGCGCGCATAGGACGCAAAACGCAGTGACACGAGTTCGGCGCCGGGGTCCTCGACCAGTCGCATGGAGATCTCCCCCAGCGGTCCAAGACGCAGTTGCCAGGGCGTCAACATCGCCATGCGAAGCTTGCGTCGCGTCGACTCCGGCGCGTCACGCGGTAATACCAACGCCACGCCCTTCAATGACCCATCGGCATGGCGATGCCCCACGAACGCGAGCGGCACCAGCGCCAAGTGGGGATTTGGGCTCGGGCGCCCGCTTGGGTCATGACCGCTCAAGACCTCCGGGATGGGATCCTTCACGCGCGACAGGATCGCGCTCCTCAAGTGCTGCATCAGTGGCAGCGTGGAGTCCAGCGACAGCTTCGGTCCATCCTCGAATGCCAACACGAGTGCGTCCGGAGAGAACACCGAGTGCGCCTCCACGGTGGCCTCCGCATAGGCCTGTATCCGTCCGAGCGGCGGCTGGACGCTCTCATCCACCGCACGCAGCGCATGCACCGCCTGCAGACGATCGAAGCGCCCCGGGCCCGGCACTCGCAACGCATAGTCGCCACGTTGGGCCGGCACCAGCGTGGCCGGGACTGCCCCATCGCGAACGCAGGCTCGAACCGGCGATGCGCTGTGACCCAGGTAGGCAAGTTCCTGGACGAGCCTCGCCAGCGCCGCGCGATGCGCCTCGACACCATCGGCCTGGGTCCACTGATAGACCACCACCGGAACCTGCGGCACGACCGCCGGGAACCAGCGTTCCTGGCGATTGCGGCGTTCCAGCACGTGGCGAAAATCCACTTTGTTTTTCTCCACCTTGACCGCCTCGTCGTTGACCGGCACCCAATGACTGAGCGGAAGGCGAAAATCAGGATCACAGTCGACCTTGAGCTCGGGCGGCGGGAGCGCTTCGAGCCACCTGAGCGCCCGCTCGGCCTCGGGTCCCAGATCGAGCTCGAAATGCGTGGCGACCAGGGCCGAGAATAGTCGCTGCGGATCGGGCGGCCACTCCGCGCGGTCACGCTCGCCCCAACGCGAAGCGATCGCCCGCCCCATGAGAAACTCGACCTCGATGGCGAACATGGCGCTCAGCCCGCCAGGGACTGGATTTCCCGACTCTTGCGCACCAGTTCCGTGAGTTTTGCCTGGGGGCTCAGCTCGAAGGGATCGGGATGCCACGGCAGGCCGACGTCCTTGGCCACGGCGACCGCTTGCTGGTAGGCCTCCAGCGCCATCGTGCTGTCCAGCTTCAATGGCGTCACGCTGCCATCGGCGTTCACCACCTCGAAGTCCTGATGGCCGTCGGCGACGAGCCCACAGCGTTAGCGCAACCAATAGCCGCCCTCGCGGCTTGCCGTCGCCGCCACCAATGCCAAGGCAGCCAGCACGGTCCTTGCCGCGGTGTTTGCCGTGTCGCTCGCTTGTCCGTCGATGGGGAACCTGAGCCTGC
>QGUO01000563.1 GCA_003242495.1 Pseudomonadota bacterium
GGGCTCGGTGCGGGCGCGCCAGCAGCGCCGCAACGATACCGTGGGCGACAAGGTCGTGCCCGTGCTGATCCACGGCGATGCGGCCTTCGCGGGGCAGGGCGTGGTGATGGAGACGCTGCAGCTGTCGCAGGCGCGCGGCTTCTACACCGGGGGCACGCTGCACGTCATCATCAACAATCAGGTCGGCTTCACGACCTCCGATCCGCGTGATGCGCGCTCGACCCTGTATTGCAGCGACGTGGCGAAGATCATCGAGGCGCCGATCTTCCACGTGAACGGCGACGACCCCGAGGCGGTGCTGTTCGTCACCCGCCTCGCGCTGGAATACCGCATGACCTTCCACAAGGACGTGGTGATCGACCTGGTGTGCTATCGCCGCCTCGGGCACAACGAGGCCGACGAGCCGGCCGCCACGCAACCGCTCATGTACAAGGTGATCCGCCAGCATCCGACCACCCGGCAGCTGTATGCCGAGAAGCTGGTGGCCGAGGGCGTGCTGACCATGGCCGAAGCGGACGCCATGGTCGACCAGTACCGGCGCGACATGGACGAGGGCAAGCCGCAGGCCAGGCATTCGCTCGGGCTCATCGGCAACAAGCACACCGTGGACTGGACCCGCTACGCCAACGCGGACTGGTCACTGGAGATTCCCACGGGCGTCAGCCAGGATCGACTGCGCGAGCTGGCCGCGCGGCTCACCTCCTTCCCGGAGGATTTCACGCTGCACCGGCAGGTCGCGCGCATCATCCAGGACCGCCAGAGAATGGCGGCCGGGGAGCTGCCGCTCGACTGGGGCTTTGCCGAGACGCTCGCATACGCGACGCTGCTCACCGAAGGGTACGAGGTACGCCTGTGCGGACAGGACAGCGGCCGCGGCACGTTCTTCCATCGCCACGCGGTGCTGCACGATCAGACCACGGGCGCCACGTACGTGCCGCTCGCGAACCTCGCGCCCGACCAGCCGCGCCTGGCGGTCATCGATTCGCTGTTGTCCGAGGAGGCGGTGCTCGGCTTCGAGTATGGCTTCTCGACCACGGAACCGAACTGCCTGACCATCTGGGAAGGTCAGTTCGGCGATTTCGCCAACGGGGCGCAGGTCATCATCGACCAGTTCATCAGCTCGGGCGAGGCCAAGTGGGGCCGTCTGTGCGGGCTGGTGCTGTTCCTGCCCCACGGTTACGAAGGGCAGGGTCCCGAGCATTCCTCGGCACGCCTCGAGCGCTTCCTGCAGCTGTGCGCGGAGCAGAACATGCGCGTGTGCGTGCCCTCGACGCCGGCCCAGATGTTCCACATGTTGCGCCGGCAGATGAAGCAGCCGTTCCGCAAGCCGCTCATCGTCATGACGCCGAAGAGCCTGCTGCGCCACAAGCTGTCGGTCTCGCAGCTGGAGGAGCTCGAGCACGGCTCGTTCCGGCACGTCATCGACGACATCGATCCGATCGACCCGAAGCGGGTGGCGCGCGTGGTGTTCTGCTCGGGCAAGGTCTACTTCGACCTGCTCGAGGCGCGGCGCACCGACGGCATCGACGATGTGGCGCTGGTGCGCATCGAGCAGCTCTATCCGTTCCCGGCCGAGGAATACGCGGCCGTGGTGCGCAAGTACGCCAACGCGCGCGAAATCGTCTGGTGCCAGGAGGAGCCTCAGAACCAGGGCGGCTGGTACCAGATCCGGCACCGGCTGCAGGAGCCGCTCAAAGCGCGGCAGGACCTGCTGTACGCCGGGCGCGCGCCTGCGGCGGCGCCGGCGACCGGCATCCCGCAGATGCATGCCGAGCAGCAGGAGGCGCTGGTCGATGCGGCCCTGCGCTCGACCAGCACGGAGGAGTCGCTGCGGCAGACCCGGCGACTCAAGTCGCAGGCTGCCGGCCGTAGCTAACAAGAACGTCGTTCAGGAAGGGTCGATGAGCATCGAAGTCAAAGTTCCGCAGCTTCCGGAATCGGTCACCGACGCCACGCTGGCGGCCTGGCACAAGAAGCCGGGCGAGGCGGTCAGCCGCGATGAGAACCTCGTCGACCTGGAGACCGACAAGGTGATGCTGGAAGTGCCCGCGCCCTCGGCCGGCGTGCTGCGCGAGATCAAGGTCGAGGACGGCGCCACCGTGACGGCCGGCCAGGTGCTCGCCATCATCGAGCCGGGTGAGGGCGCCACGGCCGCCGCGCCGGCGGCCCGGCAGCCTGCGGATACACCCCAGGGCGAGGCCGCGCCCGCCGCGCCGGCCGCGCCCCAGCCCGCCGCAGCGGGCAAGCTCGCGCCGGCCGCCCGGCGCATGGTCGAGGAGCACAAGCTCGACGCCGGGCAGATCAGCGGCACCGG
>QGUO01000128.1 GCA_003242495.1 Pseudomonadota bacterium
CGCGCATCATCGCGCTGCTCGCCGTGCCGGCCGCGCTGTGTGTCCTGATCTCGCTCAGCCTGCGCACGGTGCTGCGTCGAATCGAGACAGGGGAGGACGCCGAGGAGGCCGCGCGCAGCAGCGGTGCGCGCCTCGAGGCGCACGCGCCGCTTGCGGACTGATGCCGGCTCGCTCCGGCGCGTGAACGCACGGCATGTTCAACAGGAGTCACACGATGCGCTGCCTGCAGGTTCTTTTCGGTTTTCTGTGCGGAGTCATCATGGCCGTACCGGGTCTAACGTCCGATGCGCCGGCGAGCGTCAAATATCTGCGGATCTATGCGGACGAGGCGGGGGAATCTCATTTCGAGGAGCGACACCTCACGCTCCAGCCGCTGGCCGACGACCCGGCGGTGCATGGGCTGTCGATCCATCAACTGGCGGGCACGGAGGGCGCGGCGATCCTGCATCTCGCGCGTGGCAGCGAGGAGGATTGGCACACCGCCCCGCGTCGCTGGTTCCTGGTGGTGCTGCAGGGCATCTCCGAGGTGACGGTCTCGAGCGGTGAAGTCCGACGCCTGACGCCGGGCGCCATGCTGTTGATGGACGATACGCACGGCAGAGGTCACAAGACCGCCGCCGTCGGGGAGGAGGACCACGTCGCGCTGGTGGTGCCGGTCGCGGCGGTGGAGGGCCTGTTGTAGCCGCGCCGGGTGGTGGCAAGCGATCAGCGATAGGGCGCTGCGCGCCGATCGCCCGCGCAACCGGCTGGCACCACTTGGTCACGCGGCCATCGAGGGATGCCGCGCCGGGCGCTTGAAGCCTTCCGACGCTGCACCCGTCAGGGCCGCGCCGGCCGTGCGCTCAGACGAAGCCGATCCAGCGCCCGAAGATGACCACCAGGATCCAGGTGCCCAGCGACACGGCGCCGGCCAACCTCGCCGCGATCGGCAGCTGTGCCGCGCGATCCCAGGTACTCACGGTGCGCCAGGTCGCCCGGTGGAAGTACAGCATGTTCGCCCCGGCCAGACCGAGCAGCACGATCTTCACCCGGAAGGGCGTGTTGTCGTAGTAATAGCTCGCGTTCGAGGCAAACAACAGGAAACCGGTGATGGCGGCCGCCGCGAAGGCCCCCCAGGTGAGCGGCAGGGTTTCGGCGGCGAGCTCGGTCACCGCGCGGTCGCGTGCGAGCGCACCGAGCAGGCGCAGGTCCATCATGGCGATGGAGCCCACCACCACGGCCAGCGCGATGACGTGCAGCGACTCCAGGATGGGGAACAGCCACAACGACTCACCGATGGCGACGCCCAGTGAGGTGTGCTCCAGCCATTGGCAAAACTCGAGAATCATGCAGGACCCGTCCCGTCGGCACCGGCGCTAGACATAGGCAATGAGCCGTCCCGCAAAGGCGATGGCGACCCAGAGCGCCAAAGAAAGCACGGCGAGCGCACGCACTGCGGGCCGCGCCTGGGGCGTGTGGCGGGCGCCGGCCGCATCCGGGACGCTCACCAGGCGCGCGATGGCGACGGTTGCACCGATCGCAACGAGCAGCATCAGCAGCTTGAGCTGCATCACGCTGTTCGAAAGCAGCTCGCCAGGCTCGGCCACGATGAGCAGGCCGCCGGACAGCGCCAGCAGCGCGAGGCCCGTCCAGATCCATGGCAACAGCCGCGACGCCAGTGGACCCGGCGCCAGCGCGCTCACCTTCATGCCCACGAGCCGCAGCCCCAGCAGCCATGCCGCACCCATGAGCGCGCCGAGCGCCAGGATGTGCACGCTCTGCAGGCTGGGGATCGCCCAAGTGACGGTCTGCAGCACCACGCTCAACGAGGTTGCGGACAACCAGTCGGCCAGGCCCTGGAAATCGGCAATGTTGGCAGCCACGATCATGAGATTAATTTTTTAGCCGGCCTGAATTTTTTCATCGGGTGGCTTTCTACCGGTTGCGTGCGCTGCGGTCAATCTTTCGCGCCTTGCGCATCCAGCGATCGGTGGCGGCAGAAAGCACGCGTTCCAATTTTGCGCCATGGCGACTGGTTCACGCGGAACGTGTGTGTATGATATGGGCGTCGAACTGTGGAGCTGATCATGCCGAGACTCAGAGCCTTTTCCTTGCTGCCGGCAGTGCTCGTCATTGCCCTGGCAACCGCGACGATGCCCGTCCTCGCACATCATTCGTTCGCCGTGTTCTTCGACCAGGAGAAAACGGTCACCGTGAAAGGGAAGGTCACCGAGTTCATGTTCAGGAATCCGCATGGCGTGATCCGGGTCGAGGTCACGAATCCCGACGGCAAGAAGGAGGAATGGCGCGCGGAGACCAATTCCCCGTCGGTGCTCAAGCGCCGCGGCTGGAGCCCCAGGAGCCTCACGGTGGGCGAGGTCATCACGCTCGAGGGCTGGCCGGCGCGCGATGGCTCGAACTACATGCGCATGCGCAAGGTCACCCGCGAGAACGGCGAAGTGGTCGGCAAGCCGTTCGAGTTCCACGAGGACTGAGCCTCATGCACCGTGCAGCGCGCCGCATCGGCCCTTCGATTGTCCTTTCAACCATGGCGACGCTTGCCCTGGCCACGGCCGGGTGCAGCGGCGAGGCGCCCAACGCCGGGCGGCCCGACCTGTCCGGATTCTGGGAGCTCGATGCGCGTGTGCCGCCCGACCCCGAGCTCATGGCGCTCATTGCCCCGAACACGGCGGTGATCGACGATACCGGCGCGGTGGAACTGCCGCTCGGCGACTTCGGCGGGCTCGAGGTCAAGCCGGAGGCCCTCGAAGCGGCGCTGGCCTGGAATCCCGAGGACGACATGACGGTGAGCAATGCCTGCCGCCGCCCGTCCATCGTGTACGCGACCCAGGGCCCGTTTCCCATGGAGATCCACCAGGCCGAAGAGCTCATCGTGTTCAAGATGGAGTACTACGACATGGTGCGCATCGTGTTCATGGACGGACGGCCGCATCCGGGACCCGAGGCGCCGCATTCCAAGACCGGCTTCTCGACGGGGCGCTGGGAAGGCTCCACCCTGGTGGTCGAGACCACCCATCTCGAGCCGGCCACCATCACCAACAACGGCCTGGAGCACAGCGATCAGGTCCGGGTGATCGAGCGCTTCCGGCTGAGCGAGGATGGCAACACGCTGCTCTCGACCATGGAATTCGAGGATCCGCAGGTGCTCGAGAACCGCGGCGCGCGCTTCATCGCGTGGCGCAAGCGGCCGGGCGAGTATGTCTATCCTTACGATTGCGACCCGACCTTCGCGATCAACTACAGCGAGCAGACCGAATAGCCGTCACGCGCACCCGATCGACCACGCAGACGCCGGGGCTGGGCGCGAGCCGGGCCCCGGATCGGGCCGGGGTCCGCCTGCAGCCATCCTCGCGCCGGCCCGGCCTGGGCGCCTGAGCGCCGCCGGCCGGGTCCGGCGCGCGACACACAGGCGGCTTGCCGATTCAGGGGGACAGGGTTGACGATGCAGACGGGTGCGCAGGGGCGGCGCGCTTTGACCGACCGCCTCGGGCGGCCGGGCTATCGCAACTATGTGCTCGGCGTCCTGTTCCTGTGCTATGTCGTGAAGGCCATGGACCGTGCAGTGCTGAGCGTGCTGCTCGAGTCCATCCGGCTGGAGTTCCGCGTCACCGATACCCAGCTCGGCTTGCTGGGCGGCATCGCGTACGCGGTGTTCTATTCGACCCTCGGCATTCCGATCGCAGCCTGGGCCGATCGCACCAGCCGCCGCAACGTGCTGGCACTCGCCGTCGCCGTGTGGAGCGCCATGACGGCGGTGTGCGGCCTGGCCGTGAACTTCGTCACGCTGCTTCTGGCCCGCATCGGCACCGCGGTGGGGGAGGCGGGCGGCGCACCACCCTCGCACTCGCTCATCTCCGATTATTTTCCGCTCGACAAGCGCGCCACGGCGCTGGCGATCTTCTCGCTCGGCGTGCCGATCGGCACCATGCTCGGCAATGTCCTCGGCGGTTGGAGCAACGAGCTGTACGGCTGGCGCGCGGCTTTCATGATCGTCGGCCTGCCGGGCGTGCTGGTCGCGCTCATCGTGCGCTTCACGGTGATCGAGCCGCCGCGCGGCTATGCCGAGGCGCGCCCGCCAGGCCCGAGCGACGGCCCGGCGCCCGGCATCCGGGAGGCGTTCCAGATGTTCTGGACCCGCCCGTCCTTCCTGCACCTGTGTCTGGGAGCGGCGCTGCACTCGCTGGTGTGGTACGCGGGCAGCACCTTCAACGCGGCCTTCCTGATGCGCTCGCACGGGCTGACCAGCGGCCAGGCGGGCAGTGTGCTGGCGCTGCTGGCGGTGGTGGCGGCGGCGGGCATTTTTCTCGGCGGCTTCCTCGCGGATCGATGCAGCCTCCGCAGGGGCGATCGTCGCTGGTATCTCTGGGTGCCCGGCTGGGCCACGCTGCTCATGGTGCCGCTGCAATTCGTTGCCTACCTGGCGCCGTCGCTCGGCCCGGCATTGTTCGCCTTCGCACCGATGTACGTGCTGGCGGCGATGTTTTTCGGCCCGTCATTCGCGACCACGCAGGCCCTGGCGCCGCTGCGGCTGCGCTCCGTGGCGGCGTCGTTGCTGCTGTTCACCCAGGCGCTGATCGGGCTCGGTCTGGGGCCCTTGCTGGTCGGTGTCGCCAGCGACTGGCTCGAGCCGAGCAGCGGCGTGCACTCGTTGCGCTGGGGGCTGGTGATCGTCGGGCTGGCGAACCTGTGGGCCGCGGCGCATTACTTCCTCGGTGCGCGACATCTGCGCCGGGACCTGGAGGCCACCGAGCGCATGAACAGCGGCCGCTGAGGCGGCCGCCATGCAAGGTGCCTCGCGCAGGACGCGGCCGGACGCGGGCAGGCGCCTGTTGCGCAGGTCAACGGTGCGCTGACGCGTGTCGGGCCGCAGCGCTGCGCCCGCGAAGACGACAGCGTTCCAACGAAGCAGGCGGGATGCGCGCGGCCTCAGTCTCGTTGCGTCATGCGCCGTCCGTTCGCGGACCCGCGCAGGGCAATGGCGGTGACCAGCGCGCCCAGCACGAACCCGACGGCGCCGCCCACCAGCGCGGGACGTTCGCGCGCCTGGCGGCTGGCTTCATCGCTGATCCGGGTCTTGAACCAGCTCCAGTCGAGCATCATGGGATGCTCCGCGTACCATTGCGGGCGGTTGGCCGCAACGTCCCAGAGATAGCGCATGGAGGCCTTCCAGGTGATCCCGAAGTCATGATCGCCCGGGGGCAGCACGGCCAAGGCATCGGTATCCGGCTCGAGGCGCAGGAAGAACACACCCAACAGATCCTGCGGATCGCGACCGTACACCAGCGTGCGAATCGGCCGCTCGCCCCAGAATGTGCGCGCCGCACGCAAAGCGTGCTCGTACGGGAACTTGCCGCGGTTCTCCTCGAGCACGCGGTTCACCACGGCCACGTAATCCTTGAGCAGCTTTTCGGCAGATTCGCGCGATTCGGTCGGTTCGGTGCCCATTGCCTTCCTCCGGGGAGCCCCTCATCGTGAAGGAGAAACCCCGAGGAGCCGCGCCGGTTCCCGGCGCACGAGCCGGCGCCGACGCGCCGACGCGCCTGACGCTTCGCTCAGGGGCGCGTTGTTGCAGGGCGTTTCCACAGCGGGCGAATGCTTGCCAGGGCGATGAGTGCGCTCAGCATGGCCAGCACGGCAGCCGCCGCCATGACGTTGCGATACGCCGTGATGAGCGCATCGGTCAGCGACTCGAGGCCCGATCCACCGAACGCGAACCCGAGCGATGCAGTGGCCGCCAGCCCGCCGACGCGCGCCGCCGCATTGTTGACGCCGGACGCCACGCCGCTCTGCTCCCCGGGCACGGAATCGAACACCGTCGTGGTCAAGGGTGCCACGGTCAAGGTCATGCCGACACCGATCACGACCAGGCCGGGCAGGATGCCCGTCGCGTAATCCGCCAGGTGTGCCGTCATCGCCAATGAGCCGAAGCCGGCGGCCGTGAGCAGCGGGCCGGCGACCAGCGGCACGCCCGGACCGATGCGCTCGACCAGGCCGCCCGTCCAGCGCGATCCGAGGCCCATGATGATGGAGAAGGGCAGGAAGGCGGCGCCCGCTGCCGCGGCACTGTAGCCGTGGGTCCTGATCAACAGGAACGGCAGGAGGAACAAGGCGGCGGTCAACGCGGCATACAGCAAGACAGTGAGCAGGTTGGCGCCGGTGAAATTGCGATTGCGGAACAATGCCGGGGGCACCATGGGCGCGGGGAAACGGCGTTCCTGGACCACGAATCCCCACAACAGGGGAAGCGCTGCGCCCGTGGCAAGCACCCCCGCCATGCTGCGGCCCTCGCCGGCGGCAATCGATCCATAGCTCAGCAGCCCGAGTGCACACACGGCGATCGCCGCCCCGGCCGTGTCCAACGGCGCAGGGCGTCGTGCGCGCTGCGGCAGGCGAATCCTGGAGGCAAACAGCAGCGACAGGGCCACGATGGGCGGATTGATGAAGAACACCGCACGCCATCCCAAGGCATCGATCAACGCGCCGCCAAGCGGCGGGCCGAGGGCCGTGGTCAGCGCGCCGGCGGCCGCCCAGGTGCCGATGGCCCGACCGCGGGCTTCGCCGCGGTAGCCGGCACCGATGATGGCCAGGCTTGCCGGAACCAGCAGTGCCGCCGCCGCACCTTGCACCAAACGCGCGGCGATCAGCCACGCGGCGCTCGGCGCCAGCCCGCAGGCGATCGACGTCACGCCGAAGCCGAGCAGGCCGATGGCAAAGATGCGCCGTCGGCCATAGCGATCGCTCAAGGCGCCGCCCAGGAGGATGAAACCGGCGAGCGTCAACAGGTAGCCGTTGACCACCCATTGAATGGTCGCAAAGCGTGCACCCAGATCACGCTCCATCACGGGTAGCGCGACGTTCACCACCGAGCCGTCGATGAACCCCAGGCTCGAGCCGAGAATGGTGGCCGGCAGAATCCAGCGGGTCGCCGCCGCGGCTTCGTGCGGCCGCGCGGGCACGGTCGTCTCGCACGGCGCGCGCTGCGGTCCCAGCATCTCGATGTCCTCACGATGCAAGCTTTGGACGTGTCACGCACGCGCATGCCGCGTCGCGGTGTGACGCACAATGGGGTACGATCGAGCGCGCCGGTCCGGGCGGCCCGTGCGTGCTTCCACAACAGAGCTCGCCGGCGGAGCCCCCGTCGTCCAGAAGAACGCGCGCTGTCCCCACTGGGTCCGGCGCCCGGATGATTTCATGCCCGCCCGAGGCCTTCGCCCGGGAAGAGGAGACCTCATTGGATCGTACGCTCGCCTCGGCCATGCGACGCATGGCCGCGTTCGTGTTGCTGTTCGTGGCGGCGCTCGCCGCGCCGGGCTGGGCCTCGACGCCGCCCACCAACTTCAGCGATGCCAAGGAGCTGGCGCGCAAGCTGGTCTGGCACGACTGGAACCAGGGCGCGCTGGGCACCGCGTATTGCGGCTGCGACTGGACCTGGACGGGCCGCTCGGGCGGGCGCATCGATCTGCAGAGCTGCGGATACCGTCCTCGTGCCCAGGCCACCCGCGCGGCGCGCCTGGAATGGGAGCATGTGGTGCCGGCCCATTCGTTCGGTCAGCAACGGCAGTGCTGGCAACGCGGCGGACGGGAATACTGCCGCGCCAACGATCCGGCGTTCCGCGCCATGGAAGCCGATCTGCACAACCTGGTGCCCGCCATCGGCGAAGTGAACGCGGATCGCTCCAATTTCCGCCTGGGAATGATCCCGGGCGAAGACCGGCAATACGGCGCCTGCGATTTCGAGGTCGACTTCAAGGCGCGCGTGGCGGAGCCCCGCGATGCCGTCAAGGGACTGTTCGCACGGGTGTACTTCTACATGTACGATCGGTACGACCTGCGCATGAGTGATGCGCAGGAGCAGCTGCTGATGGCCTGGGACAAGCAGTTTCCGGTCACCGAGTGGGAGCGTGAGCGTGACCGGCGGATCGCCCGCATCATGGGTCACTCCAACCCCTTCGTGACCGGTGCGCGCCAATGGTCGCGCGGTCACCGCAACACCAAGGAAGGGCTGGTGACCCCCATCCCCGCGAACCATCCGGCGCGCGGCGCCGAGCGGCGCGAGGAACCAGCCTCGCCGCACCCGGCGCAGCGCCCGTCGTCCGCCGCTGCGCCGATCGTCGGCAACCGCAACTCCAAGGTCTATCACCTGCCAGAAGGCTGTCCGAGCTATGCGGCGGTCTCGGCCAGGAATCGCGTGACCTTCGAGAGCGAGGCGCAGGCCAGGGCCGCGGGCTATCGCAAGGCCGGCAACTGTCGGTAGCCAGCGCCACGTCACACCGACGCAGCGCGCGGCGGCCACCCGACCGAAGCTCCCCAGGCTGACCGCAGATCCCGCAGCGCGCGACCGCTCGAGGGCGCCGTGTGGCGATCCGCAGGCCGTCGAGTCATGGGTCCTCGCCCGTCACCGGGCGCCGCATGACATCGGCAGCCCGATCGAGCTCGTCCGCCGTCTCGCCGCGATGCGCGGGCTGGGCCATCCCCTCCGGCGTCTTCTGCCGGGTCCGTCGTCGTGCGTACGTCTCCCCGCGGCGTCGCGCGTGCCCTGACGTCTCGACCTTGCGTGTCGTGGCGGGCTGCGTCGTGGCCGGCTTTCTCGCCGGGCTGGCAGACCGAGCGGTGGCCCGCGCAACCGCGGGCGAAAGTCGCAGCTCGCAGCCGTAGGCGACCAGCAGCGCGTACGCCGACCAGATGATCAGCGTCACGCCCAGCATCTCCAGGAGCTCTTCGCAGATGAGCTGAAGCAAGGCGAGGCCCTGATTGTCGTCGGGATCCACCACCAGGTTGGCGCCCAGCTCGACCAGCAGCGCACCGCCGAACATG
>QGUO01000564.1 GCA_003242495.1 Pseudomonadota bacterium
AGCCGAGCCGCTCGCCCGCCTCGACCGCCGGACGCACCAGGACGATGCGCCGCACACGATCGGTCTGCAGCGCCTCGACGGCGCAGGCGACCGCCAGGTACGTCTTGCCCGTGCCCGCCGGACCGATGCCGAACGTCAGGTCGGCCGAACGGATGTTGGCGAGGTACTGACGCTGGTTCGGGCCGCGACCGCGCACGCCGCCACGCTGGGTGTGGATGACCACCTCGTCCGCCGTGCGCGCCGTGACCCGGCGGGGAGTGGGCGTGCCGACGCCCGGCCCGGGGTCCATGCCGGCCTCCTGCAGCGCCAGGTGCACACGCTCCGGCGTGAGGGACTCGCGCGCCGACTGCTCGAACAGCAGCCTGAGCACCTGCTCGGCGGCCACCGTCGCGGCCGCCGGGCCGGTCACCTCCAGCCAGCCGCCGCGCCGGCGCACTTGCACGCCGAGGCGCTCCTCGACATGGCGCAGGTTCTCGTCCATGGGCCCGACGAAGTTGGCCAGCCGCGCGTTGTCGACGGGCTCGAAAGCTAGATCGCGCGTTGCGATAGAAGCGCTCAAGAGGGGAGTACCAGACGACCTCGCAAAGAATTCGGCAACGCCTCGGTGATCACCACGTCCGCAAAGCGGTTGATCAGGGAAGCCGGCCCGTCGAAATTCACCCAGCGCATGTTCTCAGTCCGCCCGGCGAGCTGACGCGCATCCTTCTTGGACGGGCGCTCCACCAGGACGCGCTGCACCGTGCCGACCATGCGTTCACTGATTGCCATGGCCTGCATATTGATGCGCTGCTGCAATTTTTCCAGGCGTCGCTGCTTTTCCTCGTACGTCACGTCGTCGGGCAGCGAGGCCGCGGGCGTGCCGGGGCGACGGCTGTAGATGAAGCTGAAGGACTGGTCGAAGCCCACATCCTCGATCAGCTGCATGGTCGCCTCGAAATCCCGCTCGGTCTCGCCGGGGAAGCCCACGATGAAATCCGAGGAGATGCTGATGTCGGGCCGCACCTCGCGCAGCTTGCGGATCTTCTGCTTGTACTCGAGCGTGGTGTAGCCGCGCTTCATGGCCGCGAGAATCCGGTCCGAGCCCGCCTGCACCGGCAGGTGCAGGTAGTTGGCGAGCTGCGGCACGTCGCGATACGCCTCGATGAGCGCATCGGTGAACTCGACCGGATGCGACGTGGTGAAGCGGATGCGCTCGATCCCGTCGATCTCGGCGACGCAGTAGATCAGCGTGGCCAGGTCGCACAGGGTGCCGTCGTCCATGGGCCCGGCGTAGGCATTGACGTTCTGGCCCAGCAGGTTCACCTCGCGCACGCCCTGCTCGGCGAGCGCACGGATCTCGGCCATGACCGAGTCGAAGGGCCGGCTCACCTCGTCGCCGCGCGTATAGGGGACCACGCAGAAGGTGCAGTACTTGCTGCAGCCTTCCATGATCGAGACGAACGCCGTCGCCCCCTCGGCCCGCGGCTCGGGCAGCCGGTCGAACTTCTCGATCTCCGGGAAGGTGATGTCGACCACCGAGCGCCCGGTACGCTTCAGGGCGCCGATCATCTCCGGCAGCCGGTGCAGGGTCTGCGGCCCGAAGACCAGGTCGACGTACGGGGCGCGGCGGGTGATGCCCTCGCCCTCCTGGCTCGCCACGCAGCCGCCCACGCCGATGATCACGTGCGGCTTCGCTTGCTTCAGGCGCTTCCAGCCGCCGAGCTGAGAAAAGACCTTCTCCTGCGCCTTCTCGCGCACCGAGCAGGTGTTCAGCAGCAGCAGATCCGCCTGCTCAGGGTCGTCGGTCAGTTCGTATCCGCCGCTCTCGCGCAGCACGTCCACCATCTTGGCGGAATCGTACTCGTTCATTTGGCAACCGAAAGTACGGATGTAGACGCGAGGCATGGACCTTGGGCAAGGAATCTGGGAGGCCAAGCATATCGAAAAGTGGGCTTGGACGGGATGGAATGGGCGAAGTTCCGCCGGAAATCAGCAACTTGAGGGCTCGCGAGCGGCTCGCCGGACCCGCTCCGGCGCCGCCCGCGCGCGACTCGGCGCAGCACCCGTCCCCGGGCCCGGGCGCCCAGGCGCGCGACGGGCACCGGGCAGAACGGCCCGGCGCCCCTTAGAAGGGGATATCGTCGTCGAATTCGCCGGGATCCGCGGGCGCCGGCCCCTGATCCTCGCTCATGGGGGCGCTGCGCGCCGGGCGCGGCTCGCCGCCGCCGTATTCGCCCCCCGCCGCCCCGCCACGGCCACCCAGCATCTGCATTTCGCGGGCGATGATTTCCGTGGTCCAGCGGGCCTTTCCCTCCTTTTCCCGCCCCTTT
>QGUO01000565.1 GCA_003242495.1 Pseudomonadota bacterium
CCATTGCAACACCACGGACAGGCGGTTGCGAAAACCCGTCAGGTAATAGATGTGCACGACCAGCCAGAACCACCACGCGAACCAGCCGGCGAGCCGCAGACTGCCAAATTCGCAGATCGCGCGGCTGCGTCCGATGGTGGCCATCTGCCCCTTGTCCTTGAAACGAAAGGGCTGACGCGGCCGCCCGCGCAGCTCGTCCCGGACCAGCCGCGCGAAATAAATCCCTTGCTGCATGGCCACCGGCGCGACACCGGGCAGCACCTGGCCATTGCGGTCGACCACGTGGGCGAGGTCGCCGGCCACGAACACCTCCGGATGACCTGGCACGCTCAGGTCGTCGCGCACCACGACGCGTCCGGCTCGATCGAGCGGCACGCCCAGCGTTGCCCCAATGGGCGCGGCGCGCACGCCGGCGGCCCATAGCACGGTGGAGGACGCGACGTGCTCCTTGCCGATGAGCACGCCCTCGGCGGTCACGCCGGTCACGGTCGCGGACGTCCAGGTTTGCACGCCGAGCGATTCCAGATCACGCATGGCGCGCGCGGCGAGATGGTAGTCGAAGGCCGGCAGGATGCGTGGCCCGGCCTCGACGAGAATGACGCGGGTGTTGCGCGGATCGATACTGCGAAAATCGCGCGCCAGCGTATAGCGACTCATCTCGCCGATGGCGCCGGCGAGCTCCACGCCGGTCGGGCCGGCGCCCACGACCACGAACGTCAGATGACGCCGGCGCACCTCCGGGTCCTTCTCGCGCTCGGCAGCTTCGAATGCCTCGAGCACCCGGCGGCGGATCTCGGTCGCCTGCGGCAACGTTTTCAAGCCCGGCGCGTACGGCTCCCATTCTTCGTGACCGAAGTAGGCATGCTGTGCGCCGCACGCGAGCAGCAGGTAGTCGTACTCGAATTCGCCGCAGTCGGTGCGCACCCGACGACGCGCCAGATCGACCGCTTCGGCGGCCGCTTTGATGACGCGCGTGTTGCCGTGATCGGCCAGCAGGCTGCGGATCGGCACGGCGATGTCCGCGGGACTCAACGCCGCCATCGCGACCTGATAGAGCAGAGGCTGGAAAAGGTGATGGTTCTCGCGATCGATGACGGTGACCGTCACGTCCCGTACCGATCGCAGGCGTTTGGCCGCGTTCAACCCCGCAAAGCCAGCGCCGACGATGACGATCTTCTTCATGGACCTCAGCGCGAAGCAAGGCGGCTCTTGGCCCAGCTCACCACGGGTGCGACCCGCGGCGAGACCAGCTTCAGCGCGCCGGCGAAATCCACCCAGCGATACTCGTTGTGCTCGGGACGTCCGATCTCCTCGATGACCGGCAAGGTCACGCGGACGGTTTCGGTGCGGGCAAGGTAATAACGCGCGATCTTGCCGTGGCTGTACGGCCCGGTCTCGAAGCAGATCTCACCCCAGGAGAACTCGAGATCGTCGATCAGGGTCTCCTCGCGGACCTCACGCACCGCGGCGGCCAGTGGCTCCTCACCAGGCTCGACCATGCCCTTGGGGAAATCCCAGTGGTTGAAGGCCCGCAGCAGCAGATACCGCCAGTCCTCCGGTGTCTCCCGGACCACCACCACGCCGGCGGACAGTCGAGTCGGGTGAGTCATGCGGCCCAGTATAACCGGACCCGCTCACCCGGACTCGCTGCCTGGGCCGAATTGCTATGTGCCGGGAGCGGCTCAGGCGGCTGCCTGGCGCTCCGCCGCCGGATCCACGTAGTCGAGCACGCCGGCGACCGCATGCATCACCGAGGCAATGCGCACTGCGCTCTGGATCCTCTCGCGTTCCACGCCGCTCTCACGGAGCTTGCGCTCGTGCGAGACCACGCACATGCCGCAACCGTTGACGGCCGATACGGCCAGCGACAACAGCTCGAAATCGAGCTTGTCGATGCCCGGGTTGCCGATCACGTTCATGCGCAGGCGTGCCGGCAGGCGCTGATACTCCGGATCCTCGACCAGGTGCAGGAAACGATAGTAGATGTTGTTCATGCCCATGATCGCTGCCGCTGCGCGCGCGGCGTCGAGCTCCGCATCCTCGAGTTGCGGACGCGCCCACGCCTCGACGGCCTCGACCAGCCGCGGATTCCGGGCGGCGATCGCCGTGGCAAGCGCCACGCTGGCGATCATTTTCTCGCTCAGCCCGGGCGCACCCTGCGGCGTGAGCACGCTGCCGAGATTGAGCCGCAGGTCGCGGGCATAATCGGGCAACTGTTCGCGAATGGTTTCAATCGACATTTTGGCTACCTCGTTGGCGAAGGAATGAGAGTCCGCGGGGCGGCCCGCGGCCGGCGCGCCCATGGAC
>QGUO01000566.1 GCA_003242495.1 Pseudomonadota bacterium
CCGTCAGGGCTGCGCGGGCGGCAAAGTGCCCAATGCGACATCTGCATCCCTTTTTTCGCGAGGTGTTACGAAAACGCGCGCAGACGGACCTAACCGGCGCGGCCCCCCACCCCAGATGACCGCCGAAGTAAGTTAGCATGCCGCGCGCTCCCGCCTGCGGCGGGTGCTTCCCTTCGGTCCTGATGGAGTGGATATGCGATTGTTGAACACGACGGCGGCGGTATTGATGTTGGCGGCGGGCGGTGCGCAGGCTGCCGGGCTCAGTTCCACCGTGGCCGTCACCAGCGACTATGATTTCCGCGGCTTTTCGCGCACGGACGAGGACCCCGCGCTGCAGGCAAGCCTGGATTTTTCTGCGGCCAATGGCTGGTATGTCGGCGCCTGGGCCTCGAACGTGGATTTTCCGGGCTATGACGGCTCGGTCGAGGTGGATCTGTATACCGGTTTCTCGGGCACCGCGAACGGCCTGGGCTGGGATGCGGGGCTCGTCTGGTACACCTTCCCGAGCTCGGATGGCACGGCCACGGAAGCGAAGCTCGAGAGCTATCCGGAAGTGTATGCCCGGCTCACGCGCGGCGTGCTCTCCGGCGCGCTCTGGTACACGAACGACTACTTCGGTACCGACGAAAGCGCCATCTATCTCGAGAGCAACGTGGACGTGCCGCTACGCGCGAACTTCTCGCTGCACATGCACCTCGGCTACAGCTTCGGCGATTATTGGAAAGACGTCGCGGGCGACCGTTATTTCGATTACTCGGTCGGCCTGGGGTATGCGTACCAAGGCTTCACGTTCACGCTCAAATACGTGGATACCGACAGCGACGCCGTCGACGACCGCGCAATCTTCTACGTATCGCGCACCTTCGGTCTGTGATTCGCAAGGAGAGCGCGGCTCGAGCGCGACGGGTCCGCTGAGGACCCGTCGCATTCCTGGTCGCGTCGCCGCGCAGCGTGTGCGCCGGCACGGTGGTTTCCGGCGCCGGTCGATCCATCATCGAGCGCAGGCGGCGAAGCGGCGGCCATGCGGGCCGCCGCAGGTGGTCAGGCGCGACGGTCCCTTACGCGGTCGCGCGCAGCACGTCGCCGAGCTTGGTGATCAGCTCGTCGATGTGCGAGGGCTGGATGATGAGCGGCGGCGAGAGCGCGATGATGTCGCCCGTCACGCGCACCAGGATGCCGGACTCGAAGGCTTTCACGAGGACATCGTAGCCGCGCGCGCCGGGTGCACCGGCGCGCGGCTCGAGCTCGATGCCCGCCACCAGGCCGAGGTTGCGCACGTCGATCACGTGCGGCAGTCCCTTCAGGGAGTGCACCGCGTCCTCCCAGGTCTTCGCCAGCTCCGCGGCGCGGGTGAGCAGGCCTTCGCGATCGTAGATGTCCTGGGTGGCGAGCGCCGCGGCACAGGCCACCGGATGCGCCGAGTAGGTGTAGCCGTGGAAGAACTCGATCGCATTCGGCGGTGCGTCCATGAAGGCGTCGTAGATGTGCTTGCGCACCAGCACCGCGGACATTGGCACCGCGCCGTTGGTCAGGCCCTTGGCGCAGGTGATCATGTCCGGGAGAACGTCGAAGTACTGGGCGGCGAAGGGTGCCCCCAGGCGACCGAAACCGGTGATCACCTCGTCGAAGATGAGCAGGATGCCGTACTTGTCGCAGATGGCGCGCAGGCGCTGCAGGTAACCCTTGGGCGGGAGAATCACCCCCACCGAGCCGGCGATCGGCTCGACGATCACCGCTGCGATGGTCGACGCGTCATGCAGGGCGACCAGGCGCTCGAGGTCGTCGGCCAGATGTGCGCCCCACTCGGGCAGGCCGCGCGAGAATGCGTTGTGTTCGAGGTCGAACGTGTGGCGCAGGTGGTCAACGCCGGGCAGCATGGCACCGAAAGTCTTGCGGTTGTTCACCATGCCGCCGACCGACACGCCGCCGAAGCCGACGCCGTGATAGCCCTTTTCGCGGCCGATCAGCCGCTGACGTGTGCCTTCGCCGCGCAGGTGGTGATAGTTGATGGCGATCTTGAGGGCGGTGTCGACCGCTTCGGACCCGGAATTGGCGAGAAATACATGGTCGAGATCCCCGGGGGCGAGCTTCACCAGGCGGTTCGCGAGCTCGAACGAGGACGGATGGCCCATCTGGAACGGGGGCGCATACTCCATGGTCGCGATTTGTCGCGACACCGCTTCGGTGATCTCCTTGCGGCCGTGGCCGGCGTTCACGCACCACATGCCCGAGGTGCCGTCGAGGATCTGGCGACCGTCGGCGGTCCAGTAGTGCATGCCCTCGGCG
>QGUO01000567.1 GCA_003242495.1 Pseudomonadota bacterium
TAGAAAATCCGCCAAGGGTTTTTTTTTTCGTTCTGGTCGAGGTCGGCGGGTTTAAACACCGGGGAATTGCGCCCATCAGGTGGCCCCCACCGGTGCGATCGCGAAAGTCGATTTCCTCGAGCACCTGCTCCAGGTGGGCATAGAACCGGGCCATCTCGGCGGCGCTCGCCAAAGGCACTTCGCGCGGTGGCGGCGGCGTGGCACCGGGGCGGCGCAGCAGCCACAGCTCGTAAGCGAGGATCTGCACCGCCATCGCCAGGTTCAACGAGCTGTACGCCGTGTCCGTCGGGATGGTCACCAGCAGGTTGCAGCGCGCGAGCTCCGCGTTGGTGAGCCCCGAGCGCTCCGGGCCGAACACGAGGGCCACCGGTCCGGTCTGCGCCGCGCGCACCAGCTCCTGCGCGCACTCGCGCGGCTCGATCAGGTCCCAGGGCAGATGCCGCTGGCGTGCGCTGGTGCCGACGACCAGTCCGCAATCGGCGATCGCCGACGCGAAATCCTCGTGCACCTGCGCCGCCTCGAGCACATCGTCCGCACCCGAGGCGCGCGCCGTGGCGTCGGCATTGGGGAAGAACTTGGGCCGCACCAGATGCAACTCGCGCAGGCCCATGTTCTTCATCGCCCGCGCCGTGGCGCCGATGTTGCCCGGATGATTGGTGTCGACCAGGACGATGCGGATCGACCCGGCGGTCGCGCTTGGAGCACTCATCAAAAGCTTCTACAGGCCTTCTCTCGAGAACGCTGAACGCGCAGCCGCATGCTGCGCGCCATCGTCCGTCCACCATGAATCTGCGCCGGCGGCGGCCGGGATCCACCCGCCCGGTCACGGCAGCGCCTGCACGGGCGTTGCGGCCCTGCCTGCCAGGCGCCGCGCTGCGCGAACTCCGGGGTGCGCGGCGCGTTTTGGTATTCTACGCGGTTTGCGGGCCGCACCGGGCCCGCGCGCTCTTTAATCGCCCACCCTGCTCGAGGTTCGAATGCAACCTTTGTTGAACATCGCCATCCGCGCCGCACGTCGCGCCGGAGAAGTCATCATCCGCGGCATGAATCATCTGCACCGCCTCGAGATTCGGCACAAGGGCCAGAACGATTTCGTGACCGAGATCGACATGGCGGCCGAGCGGGAAATCATCGAGACGGTGCGTCGCTCTTATCCCGAGCATGCCTTTCTCGCCGAGGAAAGCGGCCAGACCGGCGACAGCGAGTTCGTGTGGATCATCGATCCGCTCGACGGCACCACCAACTTCCTGCATGGCTTTCCGCAATTCGCGGTGTCCATCGCCGTCCAGCGCCGCGGCCGCATCGAGCATGGCGTCGTATACGATCCATTGCGCCAGGAGCTGTTCACGGCCTCGCGCGGCGCAGGCGCCCAGCTCGACGGCAGACGCATCCGGGTGAGCGGCCACACGTCGCTCGATCGCGCGCTCATCGGCACCGGTTTCCCCTATCGCAGCAACATCCGCTATCTCGACGCGTATCTCGCCATGATGAAGGTCGTGATGCAGGAAACCGCTGGAATCCGCCGTCCCGGGGCCGCCGCGCTCGACCTGGCTTATGTCGCAGCGGGCCGGCTCGACGGCTTCTGGGAAATCGGCCTGTCGCCCTGGGACACGGCGGCGGGCACGCTGCTCATCACCGAGGCCGGCGGCATGGTCGGCACGCTCAGCGGCGGCGAGTACCGGCAGGCGGGCCACATCGTGGCGGGCACGCCGAAAGTATACGCAGAGCTGATTGCCGCCCTGGCGCCGCATGTACCGGAGGAATTGCGGTAAAGTCGGCCTCAGAACAACTATTCTTCCAAGGTGATCCATGGCGAGTCAGCTGTTTGCGACCAAGCCTGTGTCGGCCGCCCCGCACGTGGATGCGGGCGAACCCGTGGAAGGAACGCTCGCAGGGGAGGCCACGCTCAAGCGCGTGCTGACGGCGCGCCACCTGGTGCTGCTCGGTATCGGCGCGGTCATCGGGGCGGGCATATTCGTGATGACCGGCCAGGCCGCCGCGCACCACGCCGGGCCGGCCATCGTGCTGAGCTTCGTGCTGGCCGGCACCGCCTGCGCCTTCGCCGGCCTGTGCTATGCGGAGTTCGCGGCGATGATCCCCGTCTCCGGCAGCGCCTACAGTTACACCTACGCCACCCTCGGCGAGGCGGTGGCCTGGTTCGTGGGCTGGAGCCTGGTGCTCGAGTATCTGTTCGCCGCCTCGGCGGTCGCCGTGGGCTGGTCGGCCTACACCATCAGCTTGATGGAATCGCTCGCCGGCCTGTTCGGCCTCGACTGGCAGTTTCCC
>QGUO01000568.1 GCA_003242495.1 Pseudomonadota bacterium
GTGGTGAAGCCGCGCCCCTGCGGCCAACCGATCAATTGCTCCAGGGCCACGAACAGCAACAGCAGCGACAGTCCAGTGATCACCTCGGGCATCACCAAGGGCGCGGTGGTCATGCCGGTGAGCAGCGTGCGGCCACGAAAACGTCCGAAGCGCGCGAGGGCGAACCCGGCAAGCGTGCCGAGGATGACCGCGCCGGTGGCGTTGACGGCGGCGATCCTGAGCGAGAGCCAGGCGGCCTGCAGGATCTGCTCGTTCTCCATGAGCCGCGCATACCACTCGGTCGAGAACCCGCCCCACACCGTCACCAGACGGGAACGATTGAAGGAATAGACGATGAGCGACAGGATCGGGATGTACAGGAACGCGAACCCGAACACGAGCGCCGTGAGACGGAACATGGGAATGCGCCGGGTCATGTCGCCGCCTGTGCGCTGCGGGTGCGTTGCAGGAACACGAGCGGCACGACGAGCAGCAGCAGAAGCGCGATCGCCACGGCGCTCGCCACCGGCCAGTCGCGGTTGCTGAAGAACTCGGTCCACAGCACCTGGCCGATCATCAGCGAGTCCGGTGCGCCGAGCAGCGCCGGGATGACGAACTCACCCACCGCCGGGATGAACACCAGCAGCGAGCCGGCGACGATGCCGGGCAACGACAAGGGCAGCGTGATCGTCAGGAAGGCCTTGAACGGGCGGCAGCCGAGATCCGCCGCCGCCTCGAGCAGCGTCAGGTCCATTTTCTCGAGATTCGCATAGAGCGGCAGGATCATGAACGGCAGGTACGAATAGACGATGCCGACATAGATGGCGAAGTCGGTCTGCAACAGGACGAGCGGCTCATCGATCACCCCGAGCCACATCAGGAAGTTGTTGATGAGCCCGTTGTTCTTGAGGATGCCGATCCAGGCATACACGCGCAGCAGGAAGGACGTCCAGAACGGCAGGATGACCATCATCAGCAGCACCAGCCGCCAGGTCGACGGCGCGCGTGCGATCGCGTACGCCATGGGATAGCCCAGCAGCAGACACAGCAGGGTGGAGATGGCCGCAACCCGCAGGGAATTGACATACGCCTGCCAGTACAGGCTGTCCTCGATCAGGTACAGGAAATTGCCGAGGTTGATCTTGATCTCTACGATGCGGTCGCCGGCCCATTGGACGAGCGGCTGGTATGGCGGCATCGCCATCTGCGTCTCGGAGAACGAGATCTTCAGCACGATGACGAACGGCACCAGGAAGAACAGCAACAGCCACAGGTAGGGCGCCGCCACCACGGCGGTGCGCCCGTTCAGCCCTGCGCGCGCCAGTGCCGCCAGCATCCGCCGCCACGCGGCGGACCGCTCGAGCGATGCCGATGCCCGCCGGACGGCGGCCGGCTGAGCCCCTGATCCCAGATGTGTGGTCATTCGAGCAGCAGGACCGGGCTGGAAGCGTGCCAGTGCACGTAAACACGCCGATCCCAGGTGAGATCGTCGTCGGCGTGCCGGTAGATGTTCGGCTGGCTGACGCGCACCATCTTGCCGCTGTCGAGTCGCACCAGATAGATCGACACGTCGCCGAGATAGGCGATCTCCTTGATCACGCCCTGGGCAACGTTGTCGCGGCGTCCGTCGGAAGGCGGCGTGAGCGAGATCGCGATCTTCTCCGGACGGATTGCGGCCCACAGCACTGCGTCCGGCGGCGCGGCCACACCGTGATCGACGTAAATGGCGCCGCCGATCTCCGGGCAATCGATGCGCACGTGATCGGGCTCGTCTTCGATCACCCGGCCCTGGAACATGTTCACGTTGCCGATGAACTCTGCCACGAACCGGTTCGAAGGGAACTCGTAGATTTCCTTCGGCGTCCCCACCTGCGCGATGTACCCGGCGTTCATCACGCCGATGCGCGTGGCGAGCGCCATGGCCTCTTCCTGATCGTGTGTGACGACCACGAACGTCACGCCGAGCTTCTCCTGGAGGTTCACCAGCTCGAACTGCGTGTGCTCGCGCAGCTTCTTGTCGAGCGCGCCGAGCGGCTCATCGAGCAACAGCAGTTTCGGACGCTTGACGAGCGAGCGCGCGAGGGCCACCCGCTGGCGCTGACCGCCGGAGAGCTGGTGGGGCTTGCGTCGCGCGAATTCGCTGAGACGCACCAGCTTGAGCATCTCGGCGACGCGCTCGGCGATCTCGGCCTTGGGCACCTTGTCCTGCTTCAGGCCAAAGGCCACGTTCTGCTCGACGGTCATGTGCGGGAACAGCGCGTAGGACTGGAACATCATGTTCACCGGCCGCTCGTAC
>QGUO01000129.1 GCA_003242495.1 Pseudomonadota bacterium
GTGGTGGAGCGCGCGCCCGCCGCCTTCCTCACGCCGGCGCAACGCGACGCGCTGTGCGGCGCCGCGCTGGCGATCGGCAGGGCGGTCGCATACAGCAATGCCGGCACCGTGGAATTCCTGCAGGATGCCGCCAGCGGCGAGTTCTACTTCATCGAAGTCAATCCTCGCATCCAGGTCGAGCATACCGTCACCGAAGAGGTGACCGGCATCGACATCGTGCGCGCACAGATCAAGCTGGCCGAAGGCGCCGTGATCGGCAGCCCGGACAGCGGCGTGCCCCTCCAGGAAGACATCAGACTGAACGGCCACGCCATGCAGTGCCGGGTCACGAGCGAGGATCCGGAGAATGATTTCGTGCCCGACTACGGCCGCATCACCGCGTATCGCAGTCCGGCCGGGTTCGGTATCCGCCTCGATGCGGGCACGGCCTACTCGGGTGCGATCATCACGCGCTACTACGATTCGCTGCTCGTGAAAGTGACGGCCTGGGCGCCGCGGCCCGAGGAAACCATCGCCCGGATGCATCGTGCACTGCGGGAGTTCCGGGTGCGCGGGGTCGCGACCAACCTGCGCTTCCTCGAGCAGCTGATCGTGCACCCGCGTTTCGCGGCGGGCGACTACACGACACGGTTCGTCGATACGACCCCGGAGCTGTTTCAGTTCGCCCGCAAACGCGATCGCGCGAGCCGGTTGCTGCAATTCATCGGCGATACCATCGTGAACGGCAATCCACAGGTGGCCGGCCGGCCGCGACCTGCCGTGCTCAGCGAGCCGCGCCTGCCACAGGTTGCGCTGCACCAACCGCCGGCGCCGCGCCCCGGCTCGCGTCAGCGGCTCGAGGCGCTCGGGCCGGAGAGGTTTGCAGCCTGGATGCTCGAGCAGCCGCAGGTGCTGCTGACCGACACCACGATGCGCGATGCCCACCAGTCGCTGCTCGCGACGCGCTTTCGCACGCGCGACATGGTGGCGATCGCCCCGTATTACGCGGAACTGCTGCCCGATCTGTTCTCCCTCGAGTGCTGGGGCGGGGCGACGTTCGACGTGGCGATGCGCTTCCTGCGCGAGTGCCCCTGGGAGCGACTGCATGCGCTGCGCGCGGCCATACCCAACGTCCTCTTGCAGATGTTGCTGCGTTCCGCCAACGCGGTCGGCTACACGAATTACCCTGACAATGTCGTGCGCTACTTCGTGCGCCAGGCGGCGCAGGCCGGCGTCGACCTGTTCCGCGTGTTCGACTCCCTCAACTGGGTGGAAAACATGCGCGTCGCCATGGATGCGGTGCTCGAAAGCGGCAAGTTGTGCGAAGCGGCAATCTGTTACACGGGCAATCTCTGCGACCCGCGGCGGACCAAGTACGATCTTGGTTACTACCTCGCCATGGCGCGTGAGCTGAAGGCCGCTGGCACGCACATCCTCGGCATCAAGGACATGGCGGGGCTCTGCCGGCCGCGGGCGGCGTTCACGCTGGTGAAGGCGCTCAAGGAGGAGATCGGTCTCCCGGTGCACTTCCACACCCACGACACGAGCGGCCTGGCTGCGGCCAGCGTGCTCGCGGCGGTGGAGGCGGGCGCCGATGCCGTCGACGGAGCCATCGACTCCATGAGCGGGCTCACCTCCCAACCCAACCTCGGCGCGATCGTCGAAGCCTTGCGCGACGGACCGCGAACTTCGGCGCTGGATGCCGAGCAGCTGCGGCGGCTGTCGGCATACTGGGAGCAGGTACGGCGGCTGTATGTCGCGTTCGAGAGTGACCTGCGCTCGGGCGCCTCCGAGGTGTACGTCCACGGCATGCCGGGCGGGCAGTTCACCAACCTGCGCGAGCAGGCCCGTTCTCTGGGCATCGAGGATGCCCGCTGGCCGGAGGTGGCACGCGCCTACGCCACGGTCAACGAGCTGTTCGGCGACATCGTGAAAGTCACACCCACCTCCAAGGTGGTGGGCGACATGGCCCTGATGATGGTCAGCGCCAATCTCAGCCCGGAGCAGGTGTGCGACCCCCAGGTGAGCATCGCCTTCCCGGAATCTGTGGTGTCCTTCTTCCGGGGCGAGCTCGGACAGCCCTACGGCGGGTTTCCCGTGGAGCTGCAGAAGAAGGTGCTGCAGGGCGCCGCACCGCTCACGGTACGCCCCGGTGAGGCCTTGGGCGAGCTCGACCTCGACGCGGCACGCGCCGAGGCCAACGCGGCGCCCTGGGCCTGGCGCGAGCTGAGCGACGAGGAGTTCGCCTCCTGGCTGATGTATCCGAAGGTGTTCGCCGAGTACATGGCGGACCGTCTCGAGTTCGGCCAGGTGAGCGTGCTGCCGACGACCGTTTACTTCTACGGCATGGAACCAGCGCAGGAGATCAGCGTTGACATCGAGCGCGGCAAGACACTGATCGTACGATATCTCGCCCAGAGCGAGATCCACGAGGATGCCACGCGCACCGTGTTCTTCGAGCTCAACGGCCAGCCACGCTCCGTGCGGGTCCGTGACCGCAGCCATGTGGCGGCACGCCCGCCGCGCCCGAAGGTCGACGACCGGGGCGGGGGGCGTCCGGCCGGGTGGGTGGCGGCTCCGATGCCGGGCACGGTGGCCAGCGTGGCGGTACGCCCCGGGCAGTCGGTGAGCCGCGGCGAGGTGCTGTTGACGCTGGAAGCGATGAAGATGGAGACCGACGTGCGTGCCGAGTGCGATGGGACCGTGACCGAGGTGCTGGCCGCGCCCGGAGAGCTGGTCGATGCGAAGGATCTGCTGGTGGTCATCGAACCTTGAGCATGCCGCGTCGGGCGGAACTGAATTTGCGCGACAATCCCCTATAATCCTGCACATGACCCTCCTGCGAGTAGCCGAGCCGGAAGAGGAGCGCGCCCAGCGGCTGGAGCGGGAATTTCAGGCCGTGCTGGACGCCGCGGTCGATGCGGTCGTGTTGTTCGATCACGACGGGCGGATCGAGTTGCTCAACCACGCGGGCGAACGCATGTTCGGCTACCGCGAGGAGGAAGTGATCGGTCTGAAAGTCAACATCCTGCTTCCCGAGCCCTATCGTTCGCAGCACGATGACATGCTGCGCCGCTACATCGAGAAGGGCGAGACGCGCATCATCGGCACGGGTCGGGAGATCCTCGCCAAGCGTCGTGACGGCAGTGAGTTCTTCGCCGAGTTCGCCGTCGGTCGTGTGCAGGGCACGCTGCCGCCGCGCTTCGCCGGGTTCATCCGGGATGTGACCGTCCGGCGCAACGCCGAGGAGGCGCTGCGCTTCAGCGAGGCGCAGCTCACCATCGCCCAGGAGATCGCCAACCTCGGCAACTACGTCGTGCATTTCGACGGCAGGTACGAGGACTACTGGTCACCGCACCTGTACCGCGTGCTCGGCAAGCGCCATGAGGATGGACCGGTGAGCGTGTACGAGTACCTGCAGTCGCGCATCCATCCGGCCGACGAGGCGCGCTGGCGCCAGGCGCGCGATGAGCTCGATGCCGGTGCGCGCGTGATGGACATCGAGTACCGCATCTTCCATCCCGACGGTTCGCTGCGCTACGTGCACCACATTGCGCAGACCACGCGGTCGCCCGATGGGCGGGTGTTGCGCGAGGTCGGCACCTTGCACGATATCACCGACCGGCGCCGCGCCGAGGACGAGGCCAGGCAGATGCAGGACCGTATCGCGCATTTCGGGCGCATCTCCACCATGGGCGAAATGGCTGCCGGCATCGCCCACGAGGTCAACCAGCCGCTCACCGCCATCGCGACCTACGCCCAGGCGTGCCAGCGACTGATCGCCAGTGAGGAATGGTCGCGTGAGGAGATCGCTCAGGCGCTCGAGCACATCGGTGCGCAGGCTCTGCGCGCCGGGGAGGTGATCCGGCGGTTGCGCTCGTTCGTCAGGAATCGCGAGGTGCGCCGCGAGCAGGTGGATGCCAATCGTCTGCTCGAGGACGTGCTGACGCTGGCGCAGACCGATGCGCGCCATCACGGGGTGCGCGTCATTCTCGAGCCCTCGCCGCGGACGTTGCTGGTTCAGGCCGACACCGTGCAGATCCAGCAGGTCGTGCTCAACCTGGTCCGCAACAGCATCGACGCCATGTTGGAAGTGCCGGAGGCGCGTCGCGAAATCGTGTTGCGCGCTCAGCTCGACAGCGAGCACGATGTCGAGTTCATGGTGGCCGACCGGGGTATGGGTCTCGACGAGGCGCGCATCGCGGAGCTGTTCAATCCGTTTTTCACCACCAAGCCCGGCGGCACCGGGCTTGGGCTGTCGATCAGTCGATCCATCGTGCGCGCCCACGGCGGCAAGCTGTGGTGCAGCCCCAATCCGGGCGGTGGCGCGTGCTTCTTCTTCTCACTGCCGGCGGTCTCGCCGGCGCAGAGCAATTCATCAGGGTAATCCATGATGCTAAGAGACAGCGCAATGAGGTCGAATTCGAACAGCACGCGTCCCACTATCTTTGTCGTCGACGATGACGCCGCGGTGCGCGATGCGCTCAAGCTGCTGCTGCGCTCGGTGGGTCAGGCGGTCGAGACATTCGCCTCGGCGCAGGAGTTTTTGGACGCGTACGGGGAGGATCGTGCCGGCTGCCTGGTGCTCGACATTCGCATGCCCGGCATGTCAGGTCTCGAGCTGCAACAGAAGCTCAACGAGCGCCACTCGATACTGCCGATCATTTTCATCACGGGCCACGGCGATGTGCCCATGGCGGTGGAGGCGATGCAGGCGGGCGCCGTCGATTTCATCCAGAAGCCGTTCCGCGATCAGGATCTGATCGATCGCATCAACCAGGCGCTCGAGAAGGACAGCCACAATCGTGCTGCGCTCGGGGAGCGCAACGATATACGTCGACGCCTGGAAACCTTGACCCCAAGGGAGCGCGAGGTGCTCGACCTGGTCGTGCATGGCAAGGCGAACAAGGTGATTGCAGGCGACCTGAAACTCAGTCAGCGCACCGTGGAAATTCACCGTGCGCGGGTCATGGAGAAGATGCACGCATCGTCGCTCGCGCACCTGGTGCGCATGGTGCTCGAAGTGCAGCAGATCTAGCGCGCAGGTCGACGCGCGGCGTCGCAGGCGCAGGCCGCAAGCCGATGCTCGTGCGCGCAGGTGCGCGGCGCGCTTGCCTGGTGCGCGCTGCAGCTGCCACTCGTCAGTCGATGAGGCGCGCCGCCGAAGCAACCGCGCCGAAGCAACCGATGGGCCGCTGCTCGGTGCATGACGATTCGCACGCTGACGGCTTTCGCGCGGTGCAGCACGCACGCATAGCGTTTCCCGGCGGACAGTTAAGTACAAGTGCGAATTTCTGGGCGAGTGCAGTCGTCCAAAGATGTGCCCATGCGACCACGGCCCGCAAGCGAGTCCACCGCCCCCAATCCTCCCTGCGGTTCGGGCATCCCTTGTACCAAAGTGGCCGTGGCCGCTTTTTTTCTATGGGCCAGCTGCGTCTTTCTTCCCGGTCTCGTCCGGTAGTCGTCATCATCGAAGCCGATGCGGCCGATCGTCGATCGCTGTGCGCATTGCTCAGCTCCCTTGATGTCGAAGTGCGTGTCTACGAAAGCGCTGAAAGCTATCTCGCCGAGCGTGGGGGGGCGCCACGCTGCCTGGTGAGCGACGTGGCGCTGCCGGGCATGTCGGGTCTCGAATTACTGAAGCACCTGCGCGCGGCGGACAAGCGGCTGCCGGTCATTCTCATCGGCGAGGATTCGGATGTGCCTGCGGCGGTGGCGGCCATGCAGGAGGGGGCGGCCGATTTCATCGAGAAGCCGCATGCCGACGTCGCGGTGCCGCGTCGCGTGGCGCAGCTGCTGAAGGATGGCGGCGTGGACGTACGTCACTGAACGCCGGTGCGCGCCGGGCCTACAGGTCCGCGCGCAGATCGGCGCGTGGATCGAACGGCAGTTCCTCTTTCATCCGCTCGTAGAGTGCGCGTGCTCGGGGCGTGTCGGCCGGCGGCAATACGACCTTGAGTACCACGAACTGGTCGCCTGGCGTGGCGCCCGGCAGGCCGCGCCCTTTGAGACGCAGTTTTTGTCCGGCGCGGGCGCCGGCCGGAATGCGCAGGTCCACGGGCCCGCCAAGCGTCGGGGCTTGGACGGTGGCGCCCAGTGCCGCCTCCCAGGGCGCCACCGGCAGCTCCAGCGTCACGTCGCGGCCGTCGACCTTGAACAAGCGGTGCGGACGCAATCCGATCTCGAGGTACAGGTCGCCTGCGGGTCCGCCGCCCACGCCGGCACTGCCCTGGCCGGCCAGCCGAATGCGCTGGCCCTCCGTTACGCCGCGCGGGATGTTGACCTTGAGCGTGCGCGGCTGGACGACTACGCGACCGGTCTCGTCGAGCTTCGGCGTCTTGAGCTCGATGGTTTTCGGGCCGCCGTGATACGCGTCCTCCAGGTCGATCTGGATGCGGGCCACGTGATCCTCACCGCGTACCGAAAATCCGCCGCGCGCGCGCCCGCCGCGCTGGCCGAAGGGGCTGCGCGCGCCGAACAGCGAGGCGAAGAAATCGCTGAAGCCGGCATCGTCGCCCGGTCCGAACCCGCCGGAGAACTCGAACCCCCGGCCCCAATCCGGAGGCGGACGGAACTCCTGCCCGGCGCGCCACTGTGTGCCCAGCTGATCGTATGCCGCACGCTTCTCCGGATCCTTGAGCACTTCGTAGGCTTCCTGGATCTCCTTGAAGCGCTCTTCCGCATTGGGCTCCTCGCTCACGTCCGGGTGATACTTGCGCGCAAGACGTCGATAGACGCGCTTGATCTCGTCCTGGCTCGCATCGCGAGCGACGCCGAGAATTTTGTAATAATCCTTGAAATCCATAACCGGGTCCGTTGTCCTGCGCTGGCAGCCTGTCTAACAGGCCTCTCACCGTACAGTCCGACGCGATGCAGCCGCCGGACGGGTTCGCGCCGGCATGCTGCCGGGGCATGCCGCATGGTGCTGCTGCCGGCACGCCGCGTTGCCTGCCACCCGTGGCTGCCTGGGGGGCACAGCCATTCACACCACGACCGGCCCCACCTGTAACGCGGCAGCGGCAGGCGGCTTTCCCGGTGATCGTTGTGCGCCGTGCCTGAGCGGCATCGTCACGACACTGTAGGCGCAGTCGGTGAAAATCAAGGGCGAGTCAGGGGTTGCGCACGGATCGAGCCCGTATCCGCGGGCAGCGCCGACGGCCGCCGGCTGCGCCGAGGCCGGCGAGCGACAGCAGCATCATCAGCCCCATGCTGCCTCCGCCGCCGGAGGACGTATGCGCGGGCGCCGGCCCGGCCGGGGGCACAGTCTCCGCGACGACCGCCAGCGTGCCCTCGCCCGAGTTGTTCCAGGGGCTGTCGTCGTTGTCGGCGCTCGCGCGTGCCGTGATGGCATTCTCACCAAGCACGTCGCTGTACAGCGTCAGGTACACGGCGCGTGACTCGCTGCCGGGAAGGTCTCCGAGTTGACAGGCGATGACGCCTGCGCCGCTGGTGCAGGTTCCGCCCGGCACCCAGGCTTCATCGATGGTCATGGACGGCGGCACGGAAATATCCACGCGCACGTTGGTCGCGGTCATGCCGCCCTGGTTTCGGACTGCGAGCGTCCACTCGAAGGGGCGCGCGACGAGGTGTCGCGTGGTGCCGAGATCGGCGTCGATGGCGATGTCTGCGGGCGGCAGCGCGCCGATGCATTGGGCGCGCTGCACGTTCGGTCGCATCAGGTCGAGGCTGCACTGGGAAAATGTCGTGCGGTCGGCATGCACCTCGGGCGCCATCAGATAAGTCGACGGTGTCGCGGCGCATGCGCCTTCGCCGTCGTGCACGGCGCCGAAGTTGTGGCCGATCTCATGAGCGGCGATCAGCGATTCGATCCAGGCGTTGCGGCCATTGGCTTCGGTGAGCGCCACGCCGTACCGGGCGCTGCACAACGCGTTGACATAGGCCATGCCGACGGTCGTGTCTTCCAGATCGCGCCCGGTGAACAAGTGCGTCAGGCCGCGCGCGCTCAGCGCCGGCGAGCGGGCGCGCAGGCGGCCCAGCTCTTCGAGCAGCCGCGTCGCAGAGTTCGTCCCCGAGAGCGCGTTGGCGCTCAGCGCCTCGATCATCGAAGCCTGGATCTCGACACCCAGCTGGGTGCTGAAGATGCCGTCGACATTGTTCAGCCGAATGAGCATCTCCTCGAGCGCTTGTTGCTCGTCGGCGTAGCGTTGCCGAAAGAGGATGTCGCCCAACACCGAGATCTCGAGCCGCAGGGTCGCACCCGCCTTGTTCATCGGCATGCCGCCCTGCACGATCTGCCGATCGGTGTCGAGCTCGCTCAACAGGCTGGCGTAGAGCGCGGAACCCTGCTGCGGCTGGTCGTGAGCCGACACGGCGCAGGACGTCGCACCGGGATCGAGCAGCGTGTCGCGCAACCTGAAGATGAGGTTGCGTGCGGTGGCTGCGGGCTGCGGGTCGATCAGCAGGTTGGCTGCCTCGGCCGCCGGCTCGACCACGTACAGATTTTCGCCGTCCCACAGCATGCCGTGGAGGTCTTTGCCGCGGCTGGCGAGTCGCGCCCAGGAACCGGCGACGCCGTCGATGGCGCCACGATAGAGGCGCAGTTCGGCAGGGCCAGCCCCGGGCTTCATCCGGGCGCCGGCCGGCGCCGCTACGCGCTGGTTGGACT
>QGUO01000001.1 GCA_003242495.1 Pseudomonadota bacterium
GGCCGGGGCGGCCGTGGGCCTGGTGGTGGGGGGCGTCGGCATCATGAACATCAGGCTGGTCTCGGTCACCGAGCGCCCCCGCGAAATCGGCACCCGCCTCGCGGTCGGCGCCATGCGGCGCGACGTGTTGCTGCAGTTCCTGATCGAGGCCATCACGCTGGCGTTGCTCGGCGGCATCATCGGCATCCTGCTCGGCCTCGGCGCCGGCGCCTTGGCGACCGGCATGTTCGGCGTGCCGTTCGTGCTCAACGTCGGGATCGTTCTGTTGTCTTTCCTGTTCTCCGGCGCGGTGGGCGTGGTGTTCGGCTATTTCCCGGCGCGGCGCGCCGCACGGCTCGATCCCATCGAAGCGCTGCGCCACGAATAGCGCGCCGGCAGGCGCGAGGCCGGCCCGGGCGTGGGCAGGCGGACGGCTGCGCCATGTCCGCCCGCGCTTCGATGCGACCCGTCAGCCGTAGTAGTCCGGCTCGTTGCCCGGCTTCCACTTGATGTTGCAGCCGATGCTCGGCTTCTGCTCGGCCGAGACCGGCGCGCCGGACAACACCGCATCGCATGCCGCCCGCAAGTCGGAACCGGTCACGGGCACGCCGTTGCCGGGACGGCTCGCGTCGAACTGGCCGCGGTAGGCGAGGCGACGCTGGCCGTCGAACAGGAAGAAGTCCGGCGTGCAGGCAGCCTTGTAGGCCTTGGCCACCTCCTGCGTGGCATCCAGCAGGTATGGAAAGGTATAGCCGGCGCTCTGCGCTTCCTCGGCCATGCCTTGCGGGCCGTCCTGCGGATAGGCCTCGATGTCGTTCGAGTTGATGGCCACCACCGCCACACCGCGCGCCTGGTATTCGCGTGCGAACTGGGCGAACGCCGTGCGCAAATGCTTTACGAACGGACAGTGATTGCAGATGAAGGCCACCACCACCGCCTTCGCGTCTGCGAAATCCTCGCTCGACACCTCGGCGCCGCCTGGTGCGGTGCGGTGATCCGGCAGGCGGAATGCAGGCATGGGTGTGCCGAGCGCCAGCATGGTCGATTCAGTTGCAGCCATCGTCGTCTCCTCGCATCAGTGTCACGGCTTTGCATCAGTGTCGCATGCCGTGCGGCTCTCCTCGAGCCCTTCGGAAAGCTCTTATACGACTCTCCACACAAGGAATAAAACTCTCGTTCTTCCGCTGCGCGTTTCACGCGTCTGCAGGAGAATGGAGCAGGGGTCGGTTTTTGCATGGCCAAGGCTTAAGATGCGCGCCAGTCGCGCTTTGGCTTTGCCACTGAGTTGCAAGAGGTTCATCCCATGAAGACACGCGCCGCCGTAGCACATGCCCCGGGCAAGCCCCTGGAAGTGATGGAAGTCGATCTCGACGGTCCCAAGGAAGGCGAAGTGCTCGTCGAGCTCAAGGCCACCGGCGTCTGCCACACCGACGAGTTCACGCGCTCGGGCGACGATCCCGAAGGATTGTTCCCGGTCATTCTCGGTCATGAAGGCGCCGGCGTCGTGGTCGACGTCGGGCCCGGCGTGAAGTCGGTGCGCAAAGGCGATCATGTCATTCCGCTTTACACGCCCGAATGCCGCGAGTGCAAGTCGTGCCTGTCGCAGAAGACGAACTTGTGCACCAAGATCCGCGCCACGCAGGGCAAGGGCGTGATGCCCGACGGCACCAGCCGTTTCTCCATCGGCAACGACAAGATCCACCACTACATGGGGTGCTCGACGTTCTCGAACTTCACCGTCCTGCCCGAGATCGCGGTGGCGAAAATCCGCGAGGACGCGCCCTTCGACAAGGTGTGTTACATCGGCTGCGGCGTGACCACGGGCGTGGGCGCGGTGGTGAACACCGCCAAGGTCGAGCCCGGCGCCAACGTGGTGGTGTTCGGGCTGGGCGGCATCGGCCTCAACGTCATCCAGGGGGCGCGCATGGTCGGCGCCGACAAGATCGTCGGTGTGGACATCAATCCGAAGCGCAAGGAGCT
The DNA here is from genome assembly GCA_003242495.1 of Pseudomonadota bacterium. Lineage (GTDB taxonomy): Bacteria > Pseudomonadota > Gammaproteobacteria > Steroidobacterales > Steroidobacteraceae > Steroidobacter. The sequence continues at coordinate 1,960 of QGUO01000001.1, forward strand.
GGCCGAGAAGTTCGGCATGACGCACTTCGTCAACCCCAAGGACGTCGGCGGCGACCTGGTGCAGCATCTCATCGAGCTGACCGACGGCGGCGCGGATTACAGTTTCGAGTGCGTGGGCAACGTGGACCTGATGCGTCAGGCGCTCGAGTGCTGTCATCGCGGCTGGGGCGTGTCGGTCATCATCGGCGTGGCGGGCGCCGGCCAGGAGATTCGCACCCGTCCGTTCCAGCTGGTCACCGGTCGGGTGTGGAAGGGCACGGCCTTCGGCGGCGCGCGTGGCCGCACCGACGTGCCGAAGATCGTCGACTGGTACATGGAGGGCAAGATCAACATCGATGATCTCATCACCCACACCATGCCGCTCGAGAAGATCAACGACGCGTTCGATCTGATGCACTCGGGCGAGTCGATCCGCAGCGTCATCATCTACTGAAGCGGGTATTTATGACTCTCACGACTGTTTCTGAGCATCGCTGCTTCGGCGGCATGCAGCGCTTCTATGCGCACGAATCGCGCGAATGTCGCACGGAGATGCGCTTCAGCGTGTATGTGCCGCCACAGGCGGCGGACCGGAAAGTGCCCGTGCTGTATTACCTCGCGGGCCTGACCTGCACCGAGGAGACCTTCATGATCAAGGCCGGTGCACAGCGTCTGGCCGCCGAACTCGGCATCATGCTCGTCACGCCGGACACCAGTCCGCGCAAGGTGCGCTTCCCGGGCGACGATGCCAGCTGGGACTTCGGGCTGGGTGCGGGCTTTTACGTGGACGCGACACGCGAGCCCTGGTCGGCCAACTACCGCATGTACAGCTACGTGACGCTCGAGTTGCCGGAGCTGGTGCGCTCCCTGGGCACGGGAATGGAGGATCGCCAGGGAATTTTCGGGCACTCGATGGGCGGTCACGGCGCGCTGGTCTGCGCACTGCGCAACCGCGATCGTTACCGCTCGGTTTCCGCCTTCGCACCGATCTCGGCGCCCATGCAGTGCCCGTGGGGGCAGAAGGCGTTCAGCGGCTACCTGGGCGATGACAAGACTGCCTGGGCGCAGTACGACGCCAGCGAGCTGGTGCGTCAGCACGCGTATCACGCACCCATCCTGGTCGATCAGGGCACCGACGACAAGTTTCTCGAGGAACAGCTCAAGCCGGAGCTCCTGGAAGAGGCCTGTCGCGCGTCGGGGACGACGCTCACGCTGCGCCGTCAGCCGGGTTACGACCACGGCTACTACTTCATTTCCACGTTCATGGAAGATCATCTGCGCCACCACGCAGCGTTCCTGTGCTGAGTGCGGCGCCCTGTCTGGTCCGCCCCGGCGCAGGGGCGGACCGGTCGCAGGGCGTCCGTCGCCGCGCAGCGATGATCCGCCCGGAGGGCGCATCACGGGATCATCGCGGATCGTGAGACTCGGTTGCCGCCTCCCGCGCGGCCGCCGGGTGCGTGCGCCGCCGAGGGCGGGGTGCCCAACCCACTGCGCATGCCGCTGCGGTTATGCTCTGCGGCATGGCAGCAACGTCGAAGAAGAAGCGCGGCATTCCAGGCTGGTTGATTCTGGTCGGCTCGATGACCGCCCTCGGGCCGGTCTCGATCGACATGTACCTGCCCGGCTTCCCGCTGATCGAGCGCCAGCTCGGCCAAAGCGGGGTGGAATCGACCATGGCCGCCTTTCTCATCGGCCTGGCGGCCGGCCAGCTGTTCTATGGACCGGTCAGCGACCGCTTCGGCCGCAAGCCGCCGCTGTACGTCGGCTTCGTGCTGTACATCCTCGGCTCACTCGGCTGTGCGCTCGCGGCCAGCATGCCCATGCTGGTGGCCATGCGGACCACGCAGGCGCTCGGCGCCTGCGCCAGCCTGGTGATCGGTCGCGCCGTGGTGCGTGACCGCTGCGAGCCGCACGAGGCCGCGCGGGCCTTCACGACGCTGATGCTCATCGTGGCACTCGGGCCGGTGCTCGCGCCGCTGCTGGGCGGCGCGGTGGTCACCTGGCTCGGCTGGCGCGCGGTGTTCGTGTTCCAGGCGCTGCTCGGGCTGGTCCTGCTGGGCGCCATGCATTGGGTGCTGACCGAAAGCCGCGATCCCGCCCACGTGGTTCCGCTGCGGCTCGGGCGTGTGCTGGCGAGCTACGCCGGCCTGCTGAGAGACCGCTCGTTCCTCGGCTATTCGCTCATCAGCGGCTGCGGCATGGGCGCATTGTTCTGCTATGTCACCGGCGCGCCCATCGTGCTGACGAATCTCTACGGCGTGACGCCGCAGGAGTTCGGCCTGCTGATCGCCTTGAACGGCCTGGCGTTCATGACGGCGAGCCGGGCCAACATCGTGGCCCTGCGACGGCGCGGCCCGGGCGAAATCCTGCAGCGCGCCATCTGGCAGCCCACGGTCGTGAGCGCGACGCTGTTGGGCGCGAATCTGCTGTTCGACGTGCCGCTGTGGCTGGTGGTGGTGCTGCAGTTCGCATTCTTCATCAGCGTCGCGCGGCTCAACCCGAATGTCGCGACGCTCGCGCTGGTGCGTCACGGCCACCAGGCCGGCAACGCCTCGGCCCTCATGGGGGCGCTGCAGTCGCTGGTCTCGACCCTCGGGGGCGTGGCGGTGGCCGCCTTCACGGACGGCACTTTCGGACCGCTCGCGCTCATGATGACGGCCGGCGCGGCGGCGAGCTGGGCGCTGTATGGGTGGGTGGCGGCGCGGGGCGCTTGACGGACCGTCCTCACGCCCCGGCGGCGGCCGGCGTCGCCGTATCGACGATCTCGATACGGTGGGTGATGGTCGCGGTCTTGCCCAGGATGGCACTGGCCGAGCAGTACTTCTCGGCCGAGAGGTTCACGGCGCGCTCGACCTTGTGGGGATCGAGCCCGCGGCCGGTCACCACGTAGCGCATGACGATGCGCGTGAAGACCTTGGGGTCGGTCTCGGCGCGCTCGGCATCGATCTCCACCACGCAATCGCCGACCTGCTGGCGGCTGCGCCGCAGGATGTGCATCACGTCGAACGCCGCGCAGCCACCCAGGCCCAGGAGCAGCATTTCCATGGGCCGGAATCCAAGATTACGTCCGCCGGCCTCCGGCGCGCCGTCCATCACCACGCTGTGTCCGGATCCCGATTCCCCCAGAAACGTCACGTTCTCGATCCACTTCACCCGGGCCTTCAATTCACTCTCCTCGATCAGGCGCGCCACGTGCACCAAAGGGGGCGCGACCGGTGCGACATCGTACCAGCCTCACGGGCGGTGCGAGCCGCACCCGCGTGCCGCGGTGCGTGCCGATCGCCGGGTGCGCCCAGGAGATGCTTCCGCGCAGAGACGCTGCCGGCGCGTGGCCAAACTCAGATGCCGCCGAAGCAGAGGTACTTGATCTCGAGGTACTCCTCCAATCCGTACTTCGAGCCCTCACGGCCGATGCCGCTTTGTTTCACGCCACCGAAGGGCGCCACTTCAGTGGAGATGAGGCCCGCGTTGATGCCGACCATACCGCTCTCGAGCGCCTCGGCGACCCGCCAGACGCGGCGCACGTCACGGCTGTAGAAGTAGCTGGCCAGCCCGAACTCAGTCCTGTTGGCCAGACGGATGGCATCTTCCTCGGTCGCGAACTCCACCAGCGGGGCGACCGGGCCGAAGGTCTCTTCGTCCATGGCGAGCGCATCGCGGGTGACGCCCGTCAGCACCGTCGGCTCGTAGAACCAGCCCGGCCCTGCCCGGCGCCGTCCACCGATGATCGCCGTGGCGCCCTTGGCAAGCGCGTCGGCCACATGGGTTTCGACCTTGCGTACCGCCTTCTCCTCGATCAGTGGTCCGATGCGCGTGTCGGGCTCGAGGCCATTGCCCACCTTCAAGTCGGCGACGGCCGCGGCGAGCCTCTCGGCGAAGGCTTGGTAGATCCCGCTTTGCACCAGGATGCGGTTGGCGCATACGCAGGTCTGGCCGGCGTTGCGATACTTCGAGGCGAGCGCGCCCGCGACGGCGGCATCGAGGTCCGCATCGTCGAACACGATGAATGGCGCATTGCCGCCGAGCTCGAGCGACAGCCGCTTCACCGTGCCGGCGCATTGCCGCATGAGGAGCTTGCCGACCTCCGTCGAGCCGGTGAAGCTGAGCTTGCGCACGATCGGATTGCCGGTGAGCTCGGCGCCGATGGGCGCGGCGTCGCCGGTCACCACCGAGATCACGCCCGGCGGCACGCCCGCGCGCTCGGCCAGCACGCACAGCGCGAGCGCGGTGTAGGGGGTGAGCTCCGAGGGCTTGATCACCATGGTGCAGCCGGCGGCCAGCGCCGGAGCGACCTTGCGCGCGATCATGGCCGCCGGAAAGTTCCACGGCGTGATGGCGGCGCACACGCCGACGGGCTGCTTGAGCACCACGATGCGCTTGTCGCGCTCATGGCCGGGAATCACATCGCCGTAGGCGCGCCGGGCCTCTTCACCGAACCACTCGATGAAGGATGCCGCATAGGCGATTTCTGCACGGCTCTCGACCAGCGGCTTGCCCTGCTCCAGGGTCATGAGCGTCGCGAGGTCTTCCTGGTGCGCCATCAGCAACTCGAACCACGCGCGCAGGATGCGTGCGCGCTCCTGCGCGGTGCGGGCGCGCCAGTCGGGCAGGGCGCGTTCGGCGCCGGCGATGGCGCGCCGGGTTTCGAGGGCGCCGAGATTCGGCACGCTGCCGATGACCCGGCCGGTTGCCGGATCGAACACGGACTTGGTCCGGCCGTCATCGGCGGATTCCCACTGTCCGGCAATGAACGCCTGTTCGCGAAACAGGCTGGTCTCGCGCAGCGGCAAGGCAAGCGTCGAGCTGGTAGCCATGAGAGCCTCCGGTAAGCGTCGGCGGCAGAGCGGCGTGTCGGCGCGTCCGCGCGCCCCGGCGCTTCCGGGTCGTCGGGATGCGCGTCGGATCGGTCGCTCGCCCCCCGGGCAGCCGGCCAGGTCAGTCGTCCGCGAGCCCCTGGCCGGGGAAGAGTGTTTCGTTGAAACCGAAATTCCGCAGGTCGCGGATCCGCATCGGATAGAGAATGCCGCGCAGGTGATCGACCTCGTGCTGCACGACGCGCGCATGGAAGCCCTCGACGCTGCGCTCGATGGGCTGGCCGAGCGAGTCGTAACCGCGATAGCGCAGGCGCTTGAAGCGCGGGACCAGTCCCCGCATGCCGGGCACCGACAGGCAGCCTTCCCAGCCTTCCTCCATGTCATCGCCGAGCGGCTCGAGCTCGGGATTGATGAGCACGGTGTAGGGCACCTGCTCCGCCTGGGGATAGCGCGGATTGTGCTCGAGGCCGAACACGACGACCTGCAGCGACACGCCGATCTGCGGCGCAGCCAGTCCCGCACCGTTCAAGGCCATCATGGTGTCGTGCATGTCCACCAGCAGCGCACGCAGCTCGGGCGTGTCGAAGCGCTCGACGGGGCGAGCGACTTCGAACAGCAGGGGATCGCCCATCTTCAGCACGGGACGTACAGCCATGGCTCGAAGTGTACGGCGTTCGCGCCGCGAGGGGGGAGGGGGTTGACGTCGAATGCAGGCGGCATCACTCGGGCGCCGGCGGGCGCGGCTGGGGGGAGATGCGTGCCTGCTTTGCATGCGTGCGCGGCCGATGCGATGCTTGCGGTCGCCATGTCCTCGCCCAACCTACACGTCATCGTGCTCGCAGCAGGCGCCTCGCGCAGGCTCGGGCAGCCCAAGCAGCTCGTGCGACTGCGCGGCCGCCCGGCCTTGCACATCGTCGTGTCGAGCGCGGTGGCGGTGGCGGGCCAGGCGGTGACGGTGGTGATTGGTGCGCATGCGGCCGCGCTCACGCCGCTGTTGTCGCGTGCCGGTGTCTCGGTCGCGCTCAATCGACAGTGGGAGGAAGGAATGGCCTCGTCCATCCGGCGGGGCCTGGCGGCGTTGCCGCCGGCATGCGATGCCGTGTTGCTGTTGCTGGGAGACCAGGTGGCCGTGACCGCGGACGACTTGAAGCGGCTGATCACGGCGTGGCGTGGGGAGGCGGGCGCGATCGCCGCCGCGGCCTATGCAGGGCACGTCGGCGTGCCGGCAATCTTTCCCGCCGCCTTCTTTACCGAGCTGGCGCAATTGCGCGGCGACCGCGGCGCACGCGAGGTGCTCGAGCGCAATGCCTTTCGCCTCACGCGCGTCCCCATGCCCAATGCCGCCGTGGACCTCGATACGCCCGAGGATCTTGCGGCCCTCACGGCGGGCGGCGGCCCGGCGCCGCAGGCGCGTCACCCTGAGTGACGCCCCTGCACGAGGTCGTCTGGCTGAGATGGGGGCGCGGTCTGCTATGCACGTGAACGTTGATCCGGGTGCGCCCTCGCCGCCGCAGCGACGGGTACCGGGGTGCTGCCTGCAGCCAGCGTCGCATTGCCGGGAAACACTGAGGTCCCTGGGCCGTTAACTCACCGAGGGCCCATTGGCGCGGCGCGGGGCGCCGTCAGGCAGGGCACCGTCACACCGGAGGAGAGACGGCATGCAAGAGCTATGGACGACCGAGTACCTGGTTCCGGTGCTGATCCTGATCGGCGTCACGGTCGCGCTCACCGTCTTCATCTTCCGGCGCCGTCTCTTCGATCGCGGTTATCGCAAGGGCGCAGCGAAAGATCCCGAGCAGGTTCGCCGCGACAATCCCCCCGACGAATGGAGCAAGAGCAAGAGTCGTTAGCGTCGGGAGGTTCCGTGCCCGGCTCGCCGATCACCACCGCGACGCGCGCCGCAAGGCGGGGACGCGCGCTCTCACCTGCGCGCTGCGGTCAAGAGGACACCCGCCGCACGCCCAGACCTTCCAGGGCGCCCAGCAGCATGGAACCCGTGTAAGGCTTCATGAGCATCGCGACATGGGTGTCGCTTGCGAAACGCTCCTTGAGCTCGATTTCACTGCGTCCGCTCGCGATCAGGATGGGCAGCGAACCGCGTACCGCACGCATCTCGGCGGCGAGCTCGTCGCCCAGTCGATCCGGAAGGCCGAGATCGATCACCGCGGCGCTCAGTCGTGGCGTGAGCTGGAGCTTGCTGAGCGCCTCGCCCGCAGTGGCCGCCTGCTCGACCAGGAAACCGGCATCCTCCAACACGTCGGCCGCGAACATGCGCACCAGGATCTCATCCTCCACGACGAGCACGCTCGGCGCATCGTCGCGCTCGGCGTGCGAGTTGCCGTCGAGATCCTGTGCCGGAAAAAAGCAGGGAGATCGTCTGGACCACATCGATCGAGTTTTCCTGGTCGTGGTTTGGGTGTCGGCCGATCAGGCCGCGCAGGGTTATTGACGGACCGGTCAGCCTGCGCCCTTCAGCTAACCGCCGCCCGCCGCCGGGCGCATCAGGATTTGTACTGACCGGTCGATGGGCACGGTCTGTGAGCGGTTCGGCGGCCTCTCAGGAGTGTTCGTAGCCGGCGCAGCGATCGCGACGCGACTTCGCACAGGCAGGGTCTGCGAGGCGCAGCGCTGAGTGCGGAGCTCGTGTCGGCGGCTGCGGCGATCCCGGCCGATGACCACCTCGCACCCCGAGCGCGGGTCCGATCATCGTGCATCTTTTCCTGTAATCGGATGTCGGGCATTCCCGTAACCTCGTCAAGCCCGGGCGCATCCGAAATTCATCGGTTCATGATCCCGGTCAGTGCGAGGCGGTGCTGGCGCCTTGCTGCGGATGAACAGGGCGGCGCGCAGCGAGCCAGCCGATCAGGATGGCGACCATCATGGCCGCGCTCAGCGTGCCCGTGAAGAGGACGCGAAACTCCGCTTCCTGTGCCAGATAGGCCTGGACGTCGTAATCGACGCCCACGAAGCCGCTGTAGCGGCCCTCGCTGTCGTATATCGGCGTATACGCCGCCAGGAGATGACCGTACTCGTGTTGCCGGAACCCGGGGGCGACCCAGGTCTCGCCGTGGGCGATGCGTTCCAGCCAGCGGACATCGCGCTCCTCGTCCACGAGACGGAACTCTTCCAGATACGACGGCGCGCGCCGCGTCGCGAGCGCGCGTGAGGCGGCCGTGTCCACCACGAAGTAGGGGCGCCCCGCACGCTCGACCAGGGTATAGGCATGGATGATTCCCGGGCTCGCGGCATGGAACCGCGCCAGCGGTTCGACCACGCGGTCATAGAGGGCCGGCGTGTAGCGGCCGGGATCGAGGAGCTCGCGATGCGCGTCGCCGTCCACGACGGCGGCGGCGAGTTGCGCGAGCTGCGCCACGTGGGCGCGCAGCACCTCGAGCCGCGTCTGCTTCGACAGCCATTGTGGAACCGCGACCAGCGCGCCGAGCGCGATGGCGGCCGCGAGCGTCACCAGGACGAAGACGCGCGGCGTGAAGGTGCGCAGCGCCGGGGCGCTCAATCGAGGCCGCGCCAGCGATGCATCTGCGCGAGCTCCAGCGCGGCGCCGCGGCGCAGGCGCCAATGGCGTTCACGCTGCTCACGCTCGCGGCGCAGCTGCGGCCAGCGCTCCAGGTAAGCGTCCAGGACCTTGGGATCGGGCGAGTAGCGGGCCAGTGCCTCGGGATGCGCGGCGCGCAGCGCGATGGCGCCGTTGTAGCCGCCGAAGCCCTGTGTCGCACAGAACGCGCCGCCGTCGGAGTTGCCGGCCACGGGGGCCCGATCGAGCACGAACGACTCGCTTGCCGCACCGAGGTCGGGATCGAGCGTGCGCAGGGTGGGGACGCCCACGGCCGGCTTGCCCAGCAGGTACTGCAGCGCTTGGGAGACCGCCTTGAGACCGGTCTCGCCCATCGAATGGCCGTCGCCCACGGCCTTGGGCGTGCCCACGACGACCCGCGGCAGCGAACCGCGCGCGCCTTGACGCTCGGCGGCCGCCGCGCGCCCGGCCGCGACGGTGGTGAGGTCGGTCTTGGAGTTGGTGCGCGTGCCCGTGGCGTGCGCGACCATGTACTGAAAATCGCCGACCCCGTAACCGTGACCGCGCCACGCCATGTCGAGGGCGTGAATGATCGCATTCTCGCCGCCGAAGCCGACGCCGGCGAAATGCGCCTTGCCGCCGGCTTCGCCGCTTTGGCCCCAGCCGACGATGATGGACGTGATGTCGAGGAAGTTGCGCAGCGCGAAGTCGAGCGTGGTGACGATCAGGCCCGAGCCGGCCTCGCCGACCACCGTACCGTTCGCGTCGACATCGAACGGCGCCAGGCAATCGCTGACGCTGCGCCGTTCGGCCGGTGCCCGCTCCGCATTCATGGCCTCCAGCTTGGCGCGGGTCATGAGCGCCCCCGGGCCGAAGGCGTCGAGGATCTCCCAATGCGGGCGCGCAGCGGCGTCGGCCGCGGTCCACAGCGCCAGCCGCGGCCGGCGGAAGCCCGGATAGTCGAGCAGCAGCTGTGGCGCGATCTCGCAGAACGCGATGGAGCTCGAGGCGCACGCGCCGACGGCGTTGAGCGGCGTCTGCGGCACGCGGGTAAAACCGGACGGTGTGCGCAGCGACTCGAGCAGTGCCGGATTCTTCAGCGACTTGCTGAGCGGGTAGGCGGGCGCAAGCATGGTGGCGATGAGCGCCGGGCCGTGCGAGGCGAGCGCGTTGGCCAGCCGCATCGCAAACTTGTCGCGCAGCTTGTCGTTCGTCAGAGCGCTCGAGCCGGCGGCGCGCCATTCGGCGAGCGCATCCATGCCCGGGAAGGCCGTCGCCGCGGCCACCCGGAAATCGTAGGGATCGGGAACGAGCTCGGCGAGCGACACGGGCAAGGCGGCGAGCGCGCCGAGGCCGGCGTAAACGAACAGCTGCGCCTGCAGAGACGGCCCGAGCCGCGGGTCGTCGTCGAACAGGCCATACATGTCTTTGAGCGCCGACTCCCGCACGTCGCGGTAGCCGAGTCCGGCGAGCCGGCGCAGTCCGCCGTCCGCCAGGTCGTGCGGCAGGCTGGCGGCGATATCGGTGACGACGGCATCGCCCAGCGCGGTGAGCTCGGGGATGTGCCGGATGCCGAGCTGCGCGCGCAATGTCGCGCCGTGGCGACGCTCGATCTCCTCCAGCGAAGCCGGGGAGCCGGCCTCCTCCCCCGCGGCCCAGCGAAAACGCGGCGTGGCGTCCCCGCTGTCCTCGATGTCGACCAGTCCCGCGTCGAAGGCGGCGTAGCCGATGAACTCGGGCGCGCCGACCACTTTGGCGAGATACGTTTCGGTGCTGCCCACGGCAGACAGCGAGCAGGGGGTTCCGACCGTGACCAGGACTTTATCGGCAGTCAGCACGTGATTCCCAGGAAAAAAGACAAAAGCCGAAGGGGCGAAGGATACACCGATCGCTCGCCGCGGCGCTGCCGTGCGTGCGCCGCCCTCCCCAAAACGACCTTGTCGCGCGGCGACTTGGCCGCGAGCCGCGGGCCTCAGGAGGCCAGATGTGCGGCCACGTGGTCGACTTCCTCGGGGCTGCCCAGGATCACGGGCACGCGCTGGTGGATGTCGTCGGGCTGCACATCGAGAATGCGCTGGCCAGGGGCGATCAGTCCCTTGCCGCCGGCCTGCTCGACGATCATGGCCATGGGATTGGCTTCGTACATGAGGCGCAGCTTGCCGTTCGGCGCCTTGCGGGTGGGTGGATACATGAACACCCCGCCCTTGAGCAGGATGCGATGGACGTCCGCGACCATGGCGCCTACGTAGCGGCTCGAATAGCCGTGTTCCTGCGCCCAGTCGAGATAGCGCTGGTAGCCTTCCGGGAAGCTGCGGCGGTTGCCCTCGTTGACCGAATAGCTCTTGTGGGCAGCGGGAATTTTCAACCCTTGCGCGACGCGGATGAAGGCGCCGTAGTTCGGGTCGAGCACGAACATGTCGACGCCCAGGCCGATGGTGAGCACGAACACCGTCGATGAGCCGTACAGCACGTAGCCTGCCGCGACCTGCTGGGAGCCGCATTGCAGAACCGAGGCGCTGGCGTCGGGCGAGCGATGGTCCTTGCGCAGGATGCTGAAAATGGTGCCCACCGAGCCGCATACGTCCAGGTTGGAGGAGCCGTCGAGCGGATCGAACAGCACGCAGTACTTGCGCTCGCCGGCATCCTCCTCGGTGCGCAGGATCACCGGCTCCTCGTTCTCCTCCGAGGCCACGATGGCCACGCCCTCGCGGCCGCCCAGGGTGCGCAGCAGGATTTCGTTGGCGATGACGTCGAGCTTCTGCTGCTGCTCGCCCTGCACGTTCTGCGTGCCCACCGTGCCGAGCACGTCGTCGAGCCGCGCGCGACGCACGTGTGCGGCGATCATCTTGGCCGAGATCGACAGCGCCGAGAGGATCCAGGACAACGCGCCCGTCGCCTCCGGGTAGCGGGCCTGCTGCTGAAGGATGTGAGCTTGCAGGGTGACGATGTCGGCGGGGCGGACCAGGGATTCTCGTACCAGGCTTTCTGCGGCGGTCATTCGATTTTCACGTGAAGTCGGTGGCGATTCGCCTGAGGCGGTTTCGCATGAGTGGTATCGGGTTGCGCCCGAGCGCATACGCTCGACACGCTGTAACGAAACGCCCGGCAAGCCAAAAAGTTTCGCAGAGTCACGGTGAAAATTCCAGGGATGCCAGGAACTTGCACGTCGATCGTCATCGAAGGTCTCGACGAACGTGCGCAAGTCGGTGCCGAGCCGCTTGATTCGCGCGCGTAAGCCGTCGTGCCGGGTGTCGCCAGCGGTCCGCCACGCCGGGTGCTCCGGGCCGGAGGTGCGAGACGCGACGAGCCCGCGCGCGCTCGCCGGTGCTGCGCCGGCACTCGCCGATCGGAACTGTCACTTCCGGGCGCAGCCGCGCAATATCCTCCAAAAACCATCTCCAGGGGCGCATGACATACCAACCAGAATCAGGCGAGGCGGTGGATGCAGCGCTGCCGCTCGCGCAGCTGCGCTCGGCACACAAGCGCTACGGTACGACCGTGGCGCTCGATGGGCTCGATCTCGAAGTGCGCCGTGGCGAGTTGCTGGCGGTCCTGGGGCCGAACGGCGCGGGCAAGAGCACCGCGATCGCGCTGTTGCTCGGACTGCAGCGGCCGGATGCCGGGTCGGCGTTGCTCTTCGGTCGGGCGCCGCATTCGCTCGATGCACGGCGCCGGATCGGCGTGATGATGCAGGAGGTGGCGCTGCCTCCCGAGCTGCGCGTGCGCGAGCTCGTCGATCTCACGGCCAGTTATTACCCGTCGCCGCACAGTGTGGAGGAAGCGCTCGAGCTCAGCGGGACGCGCTCCCTGGCCGACCGGTTCTACAGCAGGCTTTCGGGCGGCCAGAAGCGACAAGTGCAGTTCGCGCTTGCCATTTGCGGTCGCCCGCAGCTGCTGTTTCTCGACGAGCCGACGATCGGGCTCGACGTGCCCGCACGCGAGACCATGTGGCGGACCATCCGCCGGCTGGTCGCCGGGTCGTGCTCGGTCGTGCTCACCACACACTATCTCGAGGAAGCCGAGGCGCTCGCCGATCGCGTGGCGGTGCTGGCCAAGGGCCGTCTCGTGGCGAGCGGCAGTGTCGCCGAGCTGCGCTCCGTGGTGGCGCGTCGCCAGGTGGCCTGCCTCACGCGCGTGCCGCTCGAGCACATCCGCTCCTGGGCGGAAGTGGAAACCGCGTGGCGCGACCGGGAGCGCACCGTCATTCTCACTGCCGAGGCGGAGGTCATCGTGCGCCGCCTGCTCGGCGCGGACGAGCAGCTGTCCGAGCTCGAGGTCAGGCGTGCCGGTCTGGCGGAGGCCTTCGCCGAGCTCACCCAGGAGGTCGCGGCATGAGCACGGCCTTGCGCACGGGCCATGCGGATCACGCGTCGATGACCCCGGGCCGTATCGCGAACGCGTACTGGACGGAGGCCCGGTATGCGGCCGTGCGGTTCGTGCGGTTGCCGGCGCTCGCCGTGCCGACGCTGCTCTTCCCGATGCTGTTCTACGTGCTCGTCGGCTATCTCTTTGGCGTCTTCGAGCTGTCGGACCCGAACGCAGCCAGGTACGTGTTCACCGGCTTCGCCACCATGGCGGCGATCACGCCCGGCATTTTCAGCTTCGGCATCGGGCTCGCCCTGGAACGCGAGCAGGGCCTGTTCACGCTCAAGCGGGCGCTGCCGATGCCGCCCATGGCGGCGCTCCTGGCGAGCACGGCGATGTCGGTGCTCGCGGCCGTCGGCGGTGCTCTCGTACTGGCTGTCGCTGCGCTCCCCCTCGGTGCGGTCGCCCTGTCGCCGGCGACGTTGACCGCCGTGATCGCCCTGGTGGGGCTCGGCGCCATTCCCTTCTGTGCCATCGGATTGTGGCTCGGCGTGATGCTTTCCGGGCGCGCCGCGCCGCCGGTGGTCAACATTGCCTACATGGCGATGATCTACTTCTCCGGGCTGTTCATTCCGTTGCCGGAGGCCATCCGGGTCGTGACGCTGGCGTCGCCCGCGTTCTATCTGCATCAGCTCATGCTGCCACTCGCGGGCGCGCCCGGCCAATTGCTCGGCGGCGTGTTCAACCATGCCCTGGTCCTGGGGGGGACCACGGTGCTGTGTCTGTGCCTGGCGGCACGCCGCCTGGAACGCGCGGGATAGCGGCGCGCGACGCCGATCCGGCAGCACCTGTCGCAGGACGCTCCCGCGCGCCGCGCCGCCGATCCGGCGCGCACCACGGACGGACGATCCCGTCGGTGCACATCACGACGCTCACCGGCGCCGATCGGCCGTTGGCCGGCAAGGGCTTCGCTGGCGACATGCGCATGGGTCAGTATGCCGCCGCGAGCCTGTCACCGTGGCGAGGTGCCCCATGACCATGCGCAAGACCAGTACGATCGGTTTGCTGACGGTGGCGTTGCTGTTGGCCGCCTGTGACGCGAGGTATCAGGACGCCGGGCCGCGGTCGAGCAAGACGGTGACGCTCGATGCGTTCGACGCCGTCGACATGGCAGGCGATGGCCGGCTCGAGATCCGCGTGGGCGACGCCGAGTCTTCCCTCACGCTGGAAGGAACCGATGCCGCGCTCAGGCGCACGCGCGCCGAAGTGCGCGGCGGCAGGCTGTATATCCGCACGCCCGGCAGCCGGGTCTTGCTGCTGGGCGCCAGGTTCTCCCCGCTGACCGTGCGCATCGGCGTGCCGCACCTGGCGGCATTGCGCCTGCGCGGCGGCACGGACGTGTCCGTGGAGGGCTTCCAGGGCGGCGAGTCCGCGATCCGCGTCTCGGGGGCGGCGCACATCCAGGCCGCCGGTCGCTTGCAGAAACTCGTGGTGCACATGTCCGGCGCAGGCCACGCGGACCTGAACGACTTGATCGTCGATCGGGTGCGCGTGACCGTCGACGGCGTCGGTAGCGTCCATGTGCATGCCAGGGATTCGCTGGATGCGACCATGAACGGGGTGGGCGCCATTCTCTACCGCGGTAACCCGTCCGACGTGAAGACGCGGATGAACGGGCTGGGCAGCATCGGCCGCCAGGAGTCCGGTCATCATCCGGATGAGTACGGGGATTTGAGCCGGCGCGCACCCGATGCCACCCCTCCGGACGACACACGTTGGTCGCGCGAGACGCCGGGTGAGGTCATCTAGCCCGGGCCCGTCGCGTGACCGGGGTGAGTGCCAATGAGTGACTTGCTCCGCTCGATCGGTATCCGACCTGCGAGGCAGGCGATGGTCGGCCTCATGCCAGATCGGCCAGCGGGGCAGGCACCTGCCGACGCAGCAAGGCATTGCGCAGCGTCCATTGCGCACCGTCCTCGACGGGCTCCAGGAAACGCACCTCGCCGCCCGCGTAGACGGCGATGGGCAAGCCGTCGCGGTAGAGCAAGCGGTTGCCGGTGAGGGAGGGCAGCCGGCCACCCGGTGTGAGAATGCCCACCAGGTTCAGCGGATCGGCGGCCGAGAGCGAGACCAGCTCGCCTCGATCGGGCTGGCGCCGCGCCTCGCGCAGCGGTGCGACCGCTTCGGGCAGGGCGAACTGCTCGCCCGAGAACCCGGCCACGAAGCGCCCGCCGCGAATTTCGCCGCGCGCCTCGAGCCGGCGCAGGCACATCAGCAACTCGCGCCACGGCGGCAGCCAGTCCGCCTCGCGCTCCAGCAGCTTCCAGAACACCACGCCCCAGCGTTGCAGCAACGCGCGACAGACGTGCTCGATCTCCTCGGCGCCCGGCAGCGTGGCGGGCCCGCGGCGCACCAGGGCCCAGCGGCCGGCGTCCTGCATGCCGAAGATGGCGATGCGCCGCCTGCGCCGCGCATCGCGCGCGCTCGGGCGGCGCCGCTCGGCGGGCACCAGCAAGGCGCGCAACCCGCCGAAGCTGTCGGAGTTGACGATGCCCAGCGCCACCAGCTCCGCCAGCGCATCCTCGACTTGACTGGGCAACAGACCGGCGCCTTCCACGATCTCGTCGAAGAACGATGCGCCGTGCGCCTGGAGGAACTCGCACACCTGCCGCGCCTTGGCGGTCAGCTGCGTGCGCGCGGCCGGATCCGTGAAGCCGGACCACATGCGCACATTGCGGCGCGCCAGCAGCGCAATCGGCGTTGCGCGCACCGGCGCCGCGCCCCGCTCCGCATCACCGTTGCGCGCGGCGAGCCGGCTCCAGACGATGCGGCCGGCGAGGCATTGCTCGTCGAGCCAGCTCGGCTCGTAATCGGCGATGCGCGCCGGCAGGATCTCGGTCTCCCAGGCGCCGGCGGCGCCTTCGAAGCCTTCGAGCTGCGCGAGCACTGCAGCGACCGCATCCGGTCCCTGCATGCGCGCCGCGGGCGCCACGCGCTGCCACCCCAACAGGAAACGCAGAAAATCGCGCGCCTGCACGGGCTCGATCTCCGCGCGCAGGCGCCGGACCGTATAGCGGTGGATGCGCGCCAGCAGCCGCCGATCACACCACTCCTGCTCGGCGCCGCCCTGCGGCGTGAACCGTCCGCGCATGGCGCTGCCTTCCGCCTCGAGCGCGCCCAGCGCGGCATCGATGTCGCGGGTCGGCACGCCCAGGGCGGTCGCGAGCGCGGCCGCCGTGGTCGGCCCCGATCCCTCCAGCCGGCCGCGCACGGCCGCCACCAGCGCCTCCTCGCGCGACCATGCGCGCGCATGGGTGGCCGGCACCTCGACGACGGGTGCGAGTTCGGCCTGCGGGAACAATGCGCGAAACAGCGCCTGCCGTTCAGCGGCGATGTACAGCGTACCGCCTTGCCCGTCAGCGTCGCCGGAACCCTGCAGGTCCGAGCGGCGCACGCGCACGACGCGTCGCTGCGTCATCAGGGTCCGGATCAATCCCGGCCAGATCGTCGAGCGTTCGATCTCGCCTTCGGTCATGAAGGTGAGCCACAACAGCGCATCGTGCAGCTCATCCGCCGATCCGGCATCCGGCCAGGCTTCCGTGCGCACGCGTTCGATGGCGTCGGCATCGAGCTTGCCGATGTCGGCAGCGGACCGCGGATCCATCCATCGACGGCTCATCACCGCCTGTGTGCGACGCTCCTCGAGCGGCGCATCGTCCAGGTAGGCATACGGTCTGGCCGAGAGCACTTCCAACGCAAGTGGCGAGGGCTCCGTCAGGTCCCGTGCCACCACCCGGATGGCGCCGCTCACCAGTCCGCGCAGCAGCCGCTCGAAGCCTTCGATGTCCATGGCTTCCTCGAGGCAGTCCCGCACGGTTTGCTGCACGAGCGGATGGTCGGGGACCACGATGTCGCCCACGATGTTCTCGCCGCAAGCCACCTGGTCGGGGAACACCGAGGCCAGCAAATCCTCGGCGTTCATGCGAGCAAGCGGCGGAGGCACTTTCTTGCCGCCGCGGAATCGTGGCAGCGCGAGCGCGATGGAGGCGTCCCAGCGCCAGCGCGTGGTGAACATCGGAGCGGCGAGCAGCGCCTGGATCAGCACCTCGCGCGCCGTCTCGGGATGTAGATAGCGGGCGACGTCCTTCAACTCGAAGCTGTGCGCCGTGGTGAGCGACAGCACGATGGTGTCCTCGGTGGCGGCGGCCTGCAGCTCGAAGTTGAACGTGCGGCAGAAGCGTTTGCGCAATGCCAGGCCCCAGGCGCGATTGATCCGGCTGCCGAACGGCGAGTGGATCACGAGCTGCATGCCGCCGGCTTCGTCGAAGAAGCGCTCGAAGACCACGGTGTCCTGGGTCGGCAGACAGCCGAGCGCCGCATGGCCGGCAGCGAGATACTCGACCAGCTGCAGGGCAGCCGCGGGGGAGATGCCCAGGGTGTCGGTCAGCCAGTCGCGCGCGCTCGCCAGTCGCCCGGCGTCCGCGGGGCCCCCGTCGTCCCCGCCGAGTCGCCGCTCGAGCTCGCCGCGCAGGCGCGCCACGGCCGCCGACAGCTCGTCCGTGCGCCCGGGCGCCTCGCCCAGCCAGAAGGGAATGTTGGGTGCCTCGCCGTGCGCATCCTCCACGCGCACCAGGCTGCGCTCCACGCGCAGAATGCGATACGAGGCATTGCCCAGCTGGAAGATGTCGCCGGCCATGCTTTCGACGGCGAAATCCTCGTTGACGGTGCCGATGAGCTGGCCCTGCGGCTCGAGCATCACCTGGTAATCCGCGGTATCGGGGATGGCGCCACCCGAGGTGAGCGCCGTGAGGCGCGCGCCCTTGCGCCCGCGCACCAGCCGGTTGACGGCATCGTGATGGATGAGCGCGCCCTGGCGTCCGCGGCGGGTGGTGAAGCCCTCCGCGAGCATGCGCAACACCTCGTCGAACTGCTCGCGTGGCAGATCGCGATAGGGCCAGGCATGACGCACCAGGTCGAACAGGGCCTGCTCCGGAATTTCGCGCGCGGCCGCTTCGGCCACGATCTGCTGCGCCAGTACGTCGATCGCATTGCGCGGAATCTTCAGCTGGTCGAGCTCGCCGCGTCGCACACAATCGAGCAGCGCAGTGCATTCCACCAGCTCGTCGCGTGACAGCGGAAACAATCGGCCCTTGGGCGTTCCGCCCACGGCATGGCCCGAGCGGCCGACGCGCTGCAGGAAGGCATTGATGGAGCGCGGCGAGCCGATCTGGCAGACCAGGTCCACGTCGCCGATGTCGATGCCGAGCTCGAGCGAGGCGGTGGCGACCAGCGCCTTGAGCTCGCCGCGCTTGAGACGCTGCTCGGCATCGAAGCGCAGCTCCTTGGCGAGGCTGCCGTGGTGCGCGGCGATCAGCGAGGGTTCGCGCGCGGCTTTTCGCCGGCTGTCCGCGGCGAGCTGGGCGCTGGCCACGACCACGCCGCCGTCGCCCTGCGTCGGTGAGTCGATGCGTTCGGAAAGGTGTCGCGACACCCGCTCGGCCAGGCGTCGCGTATTCACGAACACCAGGGTGGTGCGGTGCTCGCGGATGAGCTGCGCCAGCCGGTCGTACACCTGTGTCCAGACCTCGCCGGACATGACCGCCTCGAGCGGCGCATCGGGCAGCTCCAGCGCCAGGTCGCGGCGACGCACGTGGCCGCTGTCCACGATGGTGCAGTCGGGCGTCCCGTCGTCCCGGACGTAACGCCCGCCCACCAGGAAGCGCGCGACCTCCTCGATGGGCTTCTGCGTCGCCGACAGGCCGATGCGCGTCAGGCGCCGGCCGGTCAGCGCTGCGAGCCGCTCGAGCGACAGGGCGAGATGCAGGCCGCGCTTGTTGCCGGCGACGGCGTGGATCTCGTCGACGATGACGCTGCGCGTCGTGGCCAGCATCTCGCGCCCGGACTGCGAGCCGAGCAGGATGTACAGCGACTCGGGCGTGGTGACCACGATGTGCGGCGGCTTGCGGCGCATCTGGGCACGCTGGTACTGCGGCGTGTCGCCCGTGCGTACCCAGGTGCGGATCTCCACGTCACGTACGGTGTGCGCGCGCAGCGCCTCGCGAATGCCCGCCAGCGGCTGCTCGAGGTTGCGGTGGATGTCGTTCGACAGCGCCTTGAGCGGCGAGACGTACACGATCCGCGTCTCGTCGGGCAGGCCCCACTGCGCGCCCTCGCGCACCAGCTCGTCGATGGCCGCAAGAAAGGCGGCCAGGGTCTTGCCGGAACCCGTGGGCGCGGCGATCAGTACGTGTTTTCCTGACTGAATGGCCGGCCACGCCTGCGCCTGTGCCGGTGTGGGCGCGGCGAACGCCTGGCGGAACCAGGCGTCGACGGCCGGGTGGAAGGGAAGCTGGCTATTCATACAGGAAAGCCTAGCTTACTCCTCCGAATGCGGTTGTCGAGTTGCGTCGCTGTGTCCCTTTCCGTGGCGGAACGCGCTGCGCGCACGGCCGGACGCTGCCACGGGCCAGAGAGGGACGGCTGGCCGGACCGAAACGCCGGCGTGGCGCAGCGAACGATGCGGCCGGTCCAGGCGCGGCCTTGCGGGCGGCATCGCGAGCCATCCGGATGGCGCCCCGAAGGCAAAAAAAAGAGGCGCCCATCCCGGGGCGCCTCTTCGTGTCCGCCGAACCGGCTGCTTACAGAGCGAAGTTCAGGCGGCCGCCGATCATGAACGTGGTGAAGTCGTCGCTGAACTCCACTTCCGCCGACAGCGCGAAGGTGTCCGTGAGGAAGTAGCGGCCCGACAGGACGCCGCTGGTCTCGTCGCTGCGGTCGTCGAAGTTGACGTGGCGCAGCCCGCCCTGCGCTTCGAAGCGCTCGCCGATGCGGCCGCGCAGTCCCAGGCCCAGCGCGAAGCCGTCGTCGTCGTAGCGCCCGATCTCCTGCCTCACGTAGGAGAGCGTGCCGACGAGATCGAGGTTCGACTGCAGCGGCCAGTTCAGCCCGGCGCCCACCTCGTAGGACTCCAGGTCGACACCGTCGAGATCCTGGTCCGAGAATGTCGCAAAGACATGGACCATGTCCGTCACGGCCAGCGAGCCGCGCAGGCCGAAGCCGTCACCGTCGATGTTGGGCGAGTCCACGTCGGTGCGGACGTAACCCGCTTCGACGTAGGTGTAGCTGAGCCCCTCGGCGGCGAGCGCCTGGCCCGCGAAGCCGGTCAAGCCCATCGCTGCGATCGATCCCAAGAGAATGCGCTTGCGCATGTACCCTCCAAAATGTGCCTTCGAAGCCGAACCATGGACGGCGCACGTTGGCGGCCATTGTGTTGGTTCGGCGCAACTGGCCGATTGGCCAGGCGGGCGCATTATAGAGGGCGATGGGAAAACTTCCATGTCTTTCGTGGCTTACGCACATATCCTCTGATTATTTAGCAATTCACGTGCGTTGCTGATCTGCGACAGGCCATTTCCCTGATGCGGTCGGCGCCGCGGCCGGGCTTGGTTCCTGGCCGGTGCCCGGCATACTTCGCCCCTTTCCGATCGACGGCTTCAGGCCCAGGGAGACGCTCGTATGCAGTACGCCATCCTTTGTTACCACTCGGAGAAAGTGGTCAACGCCTGGACCCCGGAGGAGGATGCCGCGACCATGGAGCGCCTGGCGGCCGTCCAGGAAGGACTTGCACGGCGCGGCAAGCTGGGCCCCGTCGCCCGGCTGATGCCCACCAGCACGGCCACCACGCTCAGGAAGGATGGCGAGCCGCCCGTGGTGCTCGACGGTCCCTTCGCGGAGACCAAGGAGCAGCTCCTGGGGTTCTACATCGTGGACTGTGAGTCGCGGGAAGAAGCGCTCGAGATCGCGCGCGAGCTCGGTCGCGCCAATCCTGGCGGCGCGTACGAGATCCGCCCCGTCGCCTACCTGAGACCGGCCGGCGAGGCGCCCGCGTCCTGAGACCGGCGTCTCAGCCGCCCTTCAAGTCCTGGTCGCGAAAGCCGAACAGCCGCTTGAGGTCCTCGTCACTCGGCGGCGGCGCGGACTTTACCCAGTCCTCGCCCACGGCGGTGCCGCGCTCGACGGCGGGACGCGCCGCGATCGCCTCGAACCAGCGCTTCACATTGGGATAATCGTTCAGGTCCAGGCCCTGCCAGTCGTAGCGATACACCCAGGGCCAGCATGCGATGTCCGCGATGGAGTATTCGCCGGCCAGGTACTCGCGGTCGGCAAGGCGCGTATCCATCACCTTGTAGAGCCGTGCGACCTCGGTGCCGAAGCGGTGCATGGCGTACTCCACCTTGACCGGCGCGTACCTGAGGAAGTGGTGCGCCTGGCCGGCGATCGGGCCCAGCCCGCCGATCTGCCAATACAGCCACTTCAGCACTTCGTACTTGCCGCGCGGGTCGGTCGGCAGGAGCTTGCCAGACTTCTCCGCCAGGTATTGCAGGATGGCGCCGGACTCGAACAGCGCCAGCGGCCCGCCCGCTGCGTCCTGGTCGACGATCGCGGGAATCTTGCCGTTCGGACTGATCGCGAGGAACTCCGGCCGGAACTGGTCGCCCTTGTTGATGTTGACCGGAATCGCGCGCCAGGGCAGCCCGCATTCTTCCAGCATGATGGTGATCTTCTTGCCGTTGCCCGTGGGCCAGAGATAAGCGTCGATCAATTCGAAGTCTCCCGTGCGTCTGCCGGGTAGGCAGAGCGAGGATCGGCGTCACGCAACGTGAAACCGAGTCGTTTCCGCGGTCGCGCCACCTCGCAGCCAGGTGGCATCGAAAGGCCCTTGTAGCGCCCTCCCGCCGCCCTGTCCATGCAAGCGCATACAGGCCATGCCCGGCAACCCTCGGATATGCGGCTGGCTGCCGCGGCCGCACGCTGCCGCCGCGGCGCATTCAGACCCTCACGCGCTCAGTTGCCTGTCCGGGCCAGCGGGGTGCCGGGCGGTAACGGCCGGAAGCCACCGCCCAGCGCCTTGTAGGCGGCGAGCAGCGCCGTCGCCGTGCGGGTACGGCTCAGCGCGAGCCGGTCCTCCGCCTCGAGCACGCTGCGCTCGGCGTCGAGCACCGCCAGGAAATCCTCCGCGCCGTTCTCGAAGCGCACGCGCGCCAACCGGGCGGCCGCGACGGATGCGGCCGCGCTGCGCTCGAGGTGCTCGCGCCGGGCGAGCGCCTTGATGTAATCCGTGAGACTGGCGTCGGTTTCTTCCAGCGCGCGCAGCACGCTGCGCTCGTAGCGTGCAAGCGCGCCCTGCGCCGCGGCTTCGCTCTGGAGAATGCGCTGGCGCACACGCCCGAGATCGAAGGCCGCCCACTGGATGCTCGGCCCGAAGGCATAACTCTCGCTGCCGCTCGAGCCGAGATCGCCGCTGCTGCTCGCGTCCGCGGCCCAGCGTCCGACGAAGGACACCCGCGGGAACAGGTCGGCCACGGCCAGGCCGATGCGCGCCGTCGCCGCCGCGAGCTCGCGCTCGGCGATGCGGATGTCGGGCCGCCGGCGCAGCAGCGCCTCCGGCGTGCCGATGCCGTGAGTCGCCGGCAGCTCCGGCAGCGGTGCGGGCTGCGACAAGCTCGCGAGCAGGCTTTGCGGCCCTTGTCCGGTCAACACGCCGAGGCGCAGGATGGCGCGCATGATGGAGGCTTCGAGCTCCGGAATCGTGCCGAGGGTGGCGCTGAGCTGCGCCTGTGCACGTGCCGTATCGAGCTCGGTGCCACGGCCGGCCTGCAGACGCGCCGTCGTGATGCGCAGGGTCTCGCGCTGGTTCTCGGCATTGCGGCGCGCGACCTCCAGACGTTGCTGGTCGCCGCGCAGCTCGAAGTAGTTGCGTGCGACCTCGGCCGTCACGCTCACTTGCGCATCGTAGACACCGTTGAGGGCCGCGTCCGCCTGGGCGGCGCGCGCCTCGACGGCCCGGCGTGTGCGACCGAAGAAGTCGAGCTCCCAGAAGGCATCGAAGCCGGCCTGGTAGTAGTCCTGGTCGCGGTCGATGCCGCTGCCCGGCGGCGCCTGGCGCAGGCTGGCCCGCGACTCGGTGCGATCGCCCGAGGCCGTCACCGTGGGCGCCAGGTCGAGCTGCGTCTCGCCGCGCAGCGCCCGCGCCTCGAGCAGGCGGGCCGTGGCGATGCGGATGTCGTGGTTGGCGGCGAGCGCCTGTTCGATCAGCTCCTCGAGCGTCGCATCGCCGAAGGCGCGCCAGAACTCGCGCTGCACCTCGGCCGTCGTAAAGCGCGCGTGATCGGCGCCCAGAAAGGCGTCGGGCGCCTGCACGGCGGGCGGACGGTAATCGGGTCCGACGGCGCAGGCCGACAGCACGGCAAGCGCAAGCGGCGCGAGCAGCGGTCGCAGCGTCCGCGAGGTCGCGCGTAACGGGGCCGGTGACATGATGATGCTCCTGGAGTGCCTGACCGAGCGGGCACTCTAGAAAGCCCGGCGCCCACGGCCAATCGGCTCTCGCGCACTTCTTTCGTGAACGAAGCTCAGGAATCCCACACGCCAGCCGTGCTGCGCTGCGCGCCGACCCTCTCGACTATCAGCGCTTTGGGACTACTGGCGCGCCGGCGAGGTCCTGGTGCGCCGGCTCGCGGCGCTGGGGGCGCTTCGGGTTCGCATCATGCTGAAGGGCGGAGCGGCTTCCCGTGCAGGCGCCGCGTCGGTCGTCTCCTGCGGGAACAGCGTGCTCACGAAGTCGACGAAGGCGCGGATCTTGGCCGTGGGTTGACGATGGTGGGGATACACCACGGAGACCGGCCACCACGCGCCCTCGTTCCAGTCTTCGAGGACCGGGACCAGGAGGCCCGCCGCAATCTGCGCCTCCACGGTGAAATCGAGCGTCCGCACGAAGCCGGCGCCCGCGACCGCTGCGATCACGGCGGCTTCCGGGTCGCTGAACTGCAGCGGCGCCGTCGGTCGCACGGTGTGCTCGACGCCGTCCTTGCGGAACAGCCAGTCGCGCACCTGGTGATTGCCCGCCTTGAACATCGCGATGCAGTGCTCGGGCGCAAGATCCTCGGGCGTGCGCGGCACGCCCATGCGCTCGATGAACTCCGGCGAGGCGCAGGTCACGCCGCGCAGTCGTCCGACGCGGCGCGCGACCAGGCTGGAGTCGCCGAGGTTGCCGACTCGCAGCCCGGCATCGATGCCCTCCTGTACCAGATCCACCAGGCGATCGTTCATACTCACCTGCACGCTCAGCTCGGGATGCTGCAGCAGGAAGCGCGGCAAGGCCGGCACGATCAGCCGTCGTCCGAGCGACACGGGCATGTCCACGCGCAGGCGGCCCCGCGGGACGCCGCGTGCCTCGGACACTTCGTTCTCCGCCTGGTCGAGTTGCTCGAGCGCATCCCGGCAACGCTCGTAGTAATTGAGGCCCACATCCGTCAGGCTCAGCGAACGTGTGGTGCGGTTCAGCAGTCGTGCGCCGAGCCGCTCCTCGAGCCGGCTCACCGCCTTGCTGATCGCCGAGGGCGACATGCCCAGTGTCTGGGCAGCAGCGACGAAACTGTGGGCCTCGACCACCCGCACGAAGGCGACGATATCGCTGAAGTTGTTCAATCGAGCCGTTCCGCAGGTGCCAGGACTGGGGTGGCGGACATTGTAGGCGAGCGATTGATGACCTGGGCGCACCACTGTATTGGTGAACGGATCATTTACCGCTCCTGCGTAGCGCTTTAATGTATGGCCTCGGCATGTGCCGGGCGGCCCTGAACTTGGGGGCGATTCGATGCTGCTTGTGACCGGTGGAACGGGAAATGTGGGCGGGGCGGTCTTGGCCGAACTCGCCGGCAAGCCCGTTCCCGTGCGCGCCCTGGTACGCGATCCGGCCCGGCTGCCGGCCGGGTTGTGCGGTGCGGCGGCTCCCAACATCCAAGTGGTGCAGGGCGATTTCGCGGACGCGGCCAGCCTCGGGCGCGCCCTCGAGGGCGTGGAGGCGGCCTTTCTGGCCTCGGCCCTGGGCCCGCGGATGGTCGAATTGCAGTTGCGCTTCGTCGAAGCCGCCAAGGCCGCCGGCGTCGCGCGCCTGGTGCAGCTCTCCGCCGCCGGCGCCAACCGCAACATGTGCTGCACGCGCGTGCTGCGTTGGCTGGGAGAGCTCGAATGCGGCGTGGCCGCTGCGGGTCTCGCGACCACCCACCTGCGGCCCACGGTGTTCATGCAGAACCTGTTCGAGTTTGCCGATGACATCCGGAGCAAGGGGCTGATCGCCGGCCCGTTCCGCACCGTGAAATGGACCTGGGTCGATGCGCGTGACGTGGGTGCCGTGGCGGCTGCCACGCTGGTCGACGCCAGTCATGCCGGCCGCAGCTACACGATCACCGGCAGCGACTCGCTGAGTTACAGCGAGGTGGCCGAGCGCATGAGCGAAGTATTCGGCAGGCCGGTCCGCTACCTGGACATCACCGCCAATGAAGCGCGCGGTCGCCTGCAGGCCGCCGGCGCCTCGCCCGTCATGATCGAGGCCAAGCTGGAGCTGTGGGACGCCTGTGTCTCGAAGGTATTGAACATTCCTCCCAACGACGTGGTGCGCGAACTCACCGGTCGCGAGCCGCGCTCGCTGGAGGCCTTCCTGCGCGACTATCGCGCACGGTTCGTCTGAGCACACCGGGTTCGCTGCGGAGCTGGCCATTCCACGGCGATGATAGCGATCTCACGCCGCGTCTCCAACGTGTGCCGGGAGCGGATGGTGCGGCGATGACGCAATGGGCGGCCACGTCGGCTACTTGATCCGGCTTTCGAGCCGCCCCTAGGGCGTGACGGAAATCTCCACCGGGCGGTTGTCGCTGTCGACCGTCGTGATGGCCACCGGTCGGCGCCACACGCGCGCGATGTACTCGAGCACGCGTCGCGCGCGCTCGGTGTCGAGACCGCGGCCATCGGTCACATGGTCGTGCGCCAGGTCGAGCTTGCCGTCGACGTGCACATGGGCGGCGCTCACCGTGGGCGCACCGAAACCATATTTGGGTGCGAGCAGTGCGTCGTGCAGCCGGTGCAGGTCGACCTCCTGGACCGTGAGCACGCCGTTGGGTGGACCCTTGAACCGGAAGAGCTTGAGCTCCTGCGCGAGCTCGAAGGTGAGATGGTTGCGGATGAACGCGAAGTCGTCATCCTCTTCCATGATGCGCCGGGCCTGCTCCAGGCCATGTTGCTCGATGATCTTCTCCCAGATCGAGAAGCCGAGGTGGTATGGATTCGTGGTGAGCGCCACGTTCTCGCCGCTCGCCGTCGGGCGCACCACGTCCGAATGGCACTTGATGGCGTCCACGTAAGCGGCGTCCGGCAAAAAATCCGCTTCGCGCAGCAGCCGCGCGTGCCAGTACGACGCCCAGCCCTCGTTCATGATCTGGCAGGCGAACACCGGATAGAAGTAGAACGACTCTTCGCGCACCATCAGGAAAATGTCGCGCTCCCAGGGCTCCATCTCCGGCGCGTACTGGGCGATGAACCACAACAGGTCCTTCTCCGGGTGGGGCGGCACCGGGGCCCGCTTGGGCGGGCCGCTCGAGCTCGGTCGCTCGGTGTCCGGCCCTAGCGCGGCGAAGCGTCGTGCGAACTCGTCATCGGCCGGGCGCGGCCGCTCCGGCAGCAGCTCCGGATAGCGCGGGCGCCGCAAGTCCTGATCCACGTCCACGTGCTGCTCGAGGGCGAGCGCGGCATCGAGCACCGCCTCGACCCGTTCCAGGCCGTGTTCCTGGATGGCGCCCGCGATCTGCCGGGCGTGGGCCGCCGCCTGCTCCACGATGCGTTCGCCCACCTGCTGCTGGCTGCGGCGAAACAGGATGTTGTTGGCCGAGAAATCCGCGTGACCAAGCACGTGGGCCGTGACCAGCACGTTCTCCGCGACGCTGTTGTTGGCGGCGAGATAAGCGCGTCCGGGATTGCCCGGGAATACCACCTCGAACAGGCGCGACAGCCCCATCCGGTGCTGGATGAGCTGATAGATGTAGCGCACGCCGAACGACCAGTGCGGCATGCGCACCGGCAGTCCGTAGATCGCGATCTCGCTCATGAAGCTGTCGGGCACCGCCTCGAACTCCACGGGGTGATACTTGAGCCCCTGGGCGCGGGCCAGCGCCTCGATGTTCGGGATCTGCGAGCGCCAGTCTTCGATCATCATGATGTGCCCTGCCGTCCAAAGAAGTGTCGCACGGCGTCCCAGATGTCGTCGTTGCCGCTTGCGCGGTAGGCGCCGACGTTGTCGGCATCGCGCGCCAGCTCGAGGAACAGCTTGCCGATCTCGCTGTCCGGCAGCGTGCCGGCGAGCGGCGCGACCTCGAGGAAGCCCGCGTAGTTGCAATCCGCGACGAGATCCTCGAGCGCGACTTCGGCCTGCGGCTGATCGGAGGGGAAGTTCTCGCCATCCGAGGCGTAGAACAGGTATATGTTGTACTGGCTCGGGCTGTAGCGCTCGTCGATGATGTCGCGCACCTTGCGCAGCCCCGAGGAGGCGACCGTGCCCCCGGTGCCGGTCACACGGAAAAAGTCTTCCTCCGGAAACTCCCAGGCTTCCGAGGTATGCGCCACGAACACCAGGTCGAGGTGCCGGTACTGGCGTCTGAGGCCCTGGATGGCCCAGAAGAAGAACGTCTTGGAGATCTGCCGCTCACGCTCGCCCATGCTGCCGGAGACGTCCAGGAGCAGCACCACCACGGCTTGCATGGTGGGCTGTTCGCGCCTGGCCAGCTGCCGATAGCGCAGGTCGTCGTCGGTGAACGGCGTCGGGTCAACGCCCGTCGCGCTCTGCACCCCGCGCCGCTTGATGGATTCCTTGAGGGAGCGCCGCCGGTCGAGACGCGAGCGCGCGCCGCGCCGATCCCAGCCCTCGCGCGTCCAGTCGTCCTCGCGGGCGCGGCCGGCCTTGGCTTCGAGGTTCGGCAGCTGCATCTCCTCCCACAGCCAGTCGACGATGTCGTCGATGCGGAACTCCAGCGTGTACTGGATGGTGCCTTCCTCGTTGCCGCCCTGGCCACGCTGGTGCTCGCCGTCGTGCTGCGGACGGCCGATGCGGTCACCGGGCTTGGCGTCGCCCTGGCCCACGCCCTGCTGCTCGCCCGCCGGGCGCAACCGGAAGCGATAATGTTCCAGCATGCGCACCGGGACGCGCACCGTGCTCGCGCCGCCGGTGAGCACGTCCGCGCCGGCCACGATCTGCGGCAGATGCTTGCGCACCGCCTCACGGACCTTCTCGTTGTGACGCAGCCAGTCGCGCGCGCCGCGCGAGAAAAGATCGTACCACCCGGCGCCGCCCGGACCGCTCTGAGAGATGTCGCTCATCGGCGTCATGCCTCCGCCGTCTGTGCCGGCGCGGAACCCGTCACTCCTGCGCCAGCAAAGTTGTCACATAGCTCAGCGCCTCGCGGGCGCTGTGCTCGTCGTAGCCGTACTCCTTGATGAGCCGATCCTGCACCGCGGAAATCTTCTTGCGCGCCTCGTCGTCGGGACGTGCGGCCGAGGTCACCAGCCGCAGTACGTCGCGGCGCTCCTCGAACAGGTACTGCTCGATGGCCTCGCGCATGCGCGCGTGGCTGTTGAGGGTGAACTTCTCGCCCGCCTTGTAGGCCACCATGGCCTTGCGCACCACTTCCTGACGGAATGTCAGCTTGCCGGAGTCCGATACCTTGATCTTGTCTTCCACCGAGCGCATGAAGCGCTCGTCCGCGGGGCGCGACTCGCCGGTGATCGGATCGGTCACTTCGCGGTGATCGAGCGAGGCCTCGACCTCGTCGAGGTATTTGTCGAGCAGTTCCTGCGCCTCGTCCTCGAACGAGGCGAACAGGGCGCGGTGCACGTCCTCCTTCACCCAGCGGTTGTAGAAGTCCTTGCGGGCGAGCACCAGATAATCGATCCACAGCTTCTTGGTCTTGCCGTCCATGCGCGCGTCCGTCTCGATGGAGTCCTTGAGCGCGAGCAGCACTTCCATGCTGGTCAAGCTCTTCTTGTCGTTGCGCGTGATGGCGTTCGAGATCGAGTTGATGATGAACCGCGGGCTGACGCCGGTGAGCCCTTCCTCGGGCGCCTCGTTGCGCAACCGCGTGATCTCGGTCTCGGCGAAGCCTTCCACGCTTTCCCCGGCATACAGCCGCACCTTCTTCGACAGGTCGAGTCCTTCGCGCTCGGGTTTCATCAGGCGCGTGAGCACGCCGAACACCGCAGCCACGCGCAGCGCGTGCGGATCCATGTGCACGTCGCGGAAGGCGGGGGCGGCCGAAACCAGCTTGGCGTAGATGCGCGCCTCGTCCAGGTAGGACAGGGTATACGGCACCTTGACGATCACCATGCGGTCGAGCAGCGCCTCGTTCTCTTTTTCCTGCAGGAACTTGTGGAACTCCGCCAGGTTGGTGTGCGCGATGATGGTTTCGTCCAGATAGATGAGCGGAAAGCGTGAGACCTTGACGTTCTTCTCCTGAGTGAGCGTGAGCAGCAGGTACAGGAACTCGCGCTTCACCTTGAGGATCTCGATCATCTCGAGGATGCCGCGGCTCGCGGCGTACACCGCGCCCGACCATGACCAGGCGCGCGGGTCGCCCTCGTCGCCATACTGGGCGACCTTCGAAAGGTCCACCGATCCGACCAGGTCGGCGAGATCGGCGGTGGTGGGGTCGTGCGGGGCGTACGTGCCCACCCCGATGCGTGCGGACTCGGAGAGGAAGATCCGCTCGACCGGCATGCGCAGAAAATCGCCCTCGAACTCCCGCTCGAGACGGTCACGCGCCCAGGGGCTCAGCTCGCCGCGAATCTCCACGCCGTAAGTCTCGCGGAACTCGGCGCGCAGGCTGTTCGGAATGAGGTTCAGGGGCGACTCGTGCATGGGCGAGCCCTGCAGCGCGTAAATCTGTCCCTCGTCGGTGTGGCTGTACTCCTCCAAACCACGCTTCAGGAGAATCGCCATGGTCGATTTGCCCCCCGAGGGTGGGCCCAGCAGCAGCAGCAGGCGGCGACCCACATCGGATCCGGCCGCGGCAGCCTTGAAGTAGTCGACCACCCGACCCAGCGGCTCGTCGATCCCGAACAGCTCGCGCCGGAACAGCTCCTTCGGCCCGGCGGTGTCGCCGTTCGGCGCACCGTTCGGCCCGTTGCCCGCCGAGCCAGCCGGTGCCGGGGCGTTGCGGCCGAACCACACCAGCATGTCCCACAGGTACTCGTGGCTGGAGCGCGCCAGCAGGCGGGCGTGTCCCGGGACGATCGTGCGCAGAAACTCGCCGAACGTTCCCGACCAATGCTGTGCGCGATGGAACCGGCTGTAGGCACTCAGCGCCTCGACGAAGCTCTCGCCGCGCTGCGAGTTCCCGTTGGGGCTGTCTGGCTGCATCGAACCACCCTCCTTCAAGTATCGGTAGTTCCCACGTCGTTCGCTGTCCGAGCCGTCAAGACCTCGCATCAAGCCTGAATGCGCACCGTTTCTTCGTCGCGGCGCATGCCGCTTCAGTCTCGAGGCGCTCCGCTCGAGACCCGTAAACGCCCGTGAGGTAAAGACTGATCCACGGGTGAACATGTTCCCCGCTTTGTGGTGCCATGGCGGTGCATGCAAGGGTAGGCATGAGCGCGGGGAAATGGACTTCGCGTACGCCCCGGCAGTGGCGCCGTGGCCGGCGGCAGGGTTCGGCGCCGGACCGCGCGGAGGAGCGCGTATGACCCGGTTGCGTGCGCAGCATATGCCTTGATTACTCCCTTCCCGCGCATCTTGCAATGGCGCTTCCTGCTGACTCGGTGCATGGCGCATGCCAGTGCATGGCCAACGCAAAAGCGCATGCCCGACGCTGGGGGCGATGCGTAATGGTTGTGCGTGGAGTTAGACCGCCGAACGGCGACCTGGTTCGCGTAAGGGACGATCGAAATGTCCGGCCCGCAGCGATCGCTGCGCTGTGCGTGTCGACTGCCGGGCCGGTGCGTACGGCTCCGGTGGGTGGTCGCTCATCGAGATCGAGAATCGCTCACTGCCGATGAGCGCCGCTCCGCCCGGCGCGCAGCGGCGCGTCAGGCGGCGGTGGCGAGCTCGAGGCCGAGCGCCTCGTGCACGACCTCGTCGACGCGCTCACAGAACACGAACTCGACTTCGTCGCGCACGCTCTGCGGCACTTCTTCCAGATCCTTGCGGTTGCGCGCCGGCAGCAGCACCTTGCGGATGCCGGCGCGATGCGCGGCGATGGTTTTTTCCTTGATGCCCCCGACCGGCAGCACCAGGCCGCGCAGACTGATCTCGCCGGTCATGGCCACGCCGCTATGCACGGTGCGGCCGGTGAGAAGCGAGGTGAGCGCGGTGAACATGGCCACCCCTGCGCTCGGGCCGTCCTTCGGGATCGCGCCGGCGGGCACGTGGATGTGCACGTCGCTGTTCTCGAAGATTCCCGGTTCGATGCCAAGGCGGGTCGACTGGGCCTTGACCAGGGAGAGCGCCGCCTGGGCGCTTTCCTTCATCACGTCGCCGAGTTGGCCGGTGAGGATGAGCTTGCCGCTGCCCGGCACGCGCGTTGCCTCGATGAACAGGATGTCGCCCCCGACCGGCGTCCAGGCGAGGCCGGTGGCCACGCCCGGCACGCTGGTGCGCATCGCGACTTCGTTCTCGAAGCGCGGCGCGCCCAGGATGGCGTGCAGATCGTCAGCATCCACCGTCTGTCGTTCGATCGCTCCCTCGGCAATGCGCACCGCCACGTGGCGCAGCACCGCGCCGATCTGGCGTTCGAGATTGCGCACGCCGGCCTCGCGCGTGTAATGCCGTACGATCTGGCGCAACGCCTCTTCGGTGACCGTGGCCTGCTCGGCCTTCAAGCCGTTGGCTTCGAGCTGGCGGCGCACCAGGTACCGCTTGGCGATTTCCACCTTCTCGTCCTCGGTGTAACCGGTGAGCTCGATGACCTCCATGCGATCGCGCAGCGGCCCGGGAATGGCGTCGAGCACGTTGGCCGTGGTGATGAACACCACTTTCGACAGATCGAACGGCAGGCCCAAGTAATTGTCCCGGAACGTATTGTTCTGCTCGGGGTCGAGCACCTCGAGCAGCGCCGACGCCGGATCGCCCTGAATGCCGGCCCCGAGCTTGTCGATCTCATCGAGCATGAGCACGGGGTTGCGCGTGCCGGCCTTGCGGATCGCCTGCACGATATTCCCGGGCAGGGCGCCGATGTAGGTGCGTCGGTGCCCGCGAATCTCGGCCTCGTCATGCACCCCGCCGAGGCTCACGCGCGCAAACTTCAGACCCAGCGCGCGTGCAATGCTCTGACCGAGCGAGGTCTTGCCCACTCCCGGCGGGCCGACGAAGCACAGGATGGGGCTGCGCCCTTCGGGGTTGAGCTTGCGCACTGCCAGATACTCGATGATGCGCCGCTTGATCTTGTCGAGTCCGTAATGGTCCTCGTCGAGGACGCGACGCGCCTTCTCGATATCGATGGTCTCCTCGTCCAGTCGCGACCAGGGGAGCTGCACCATCCAGTCGATCCAGGTGCGCAGCATGGAGTATTCCGCGCTCGCATCGGGCATGCGCTCCAGGCGCTTGAGCTCCTTCTTCGCCTGCTCGTACGCCTCCTGCGGCATCTCGGCCTTGTCGATGGCCTCGCTCAGCTCACGGATCTCTTCGCCCGTCTCGCCCTCCTCGCCGAGCTGCTTGCGGATCTGGCGCAGTTGCTCGCGCAGCAGCACCTCTTTCTGGCGCTCGTCGATGGCCTCGCGGGTCTGATCCTCGATCTCACGCTGCAGCCGCAGGACCTCGAGACGCTTGCCCATGAGCTCGGTGACACGCTCGAGGCGCGCCTTGAGATCGACGGTTTCGAGGAGCTGCTGCTTCTCGACGGTCTTGATGTCCATGAAGCTCGCGACCAGGTCGGCGAGCGCCGAGGGCGACTCCACCGACTGGATGGCGTTGGCGAGCTCGGCCGGCGCCTGCGGCAGGAGCTGAATGGCCTCGGTGGCGATGCGCTTGATGTTGAGCGCCCGGGCTTCGATCTCGCTGCTCGAGGCGGCCGCCGGTTGCGCCTCGTCGGCCAGGTATTCCACGCGCGCCACCATGAAAGGCAACCCGTTCTGGAAGTCGAGCACGCGAAAGCGGCGCTCACCCTGGACCACCAGGTGGTGCGTGCCGTCATGTCCGGTCACGTAACGCAGGATGCCGGCAACCGTACCGATGCGGTACAGGTCGTCCGGTCCAGGATTCTGTATCTCCGGGCTCTTCTGCAGCAGGAAGCCGATCTTGCGCTCGGCCCGCACCGCCTCCTGCGCGCCGGCGAGCGATCGCTCGCGGTTGATCGCCACCGGCAGCACCGTGCCGGGGAACAGCACCAGATTGCGCACCGGCAGGATGATGAGCATGTCATCCGAGATTCTGGCCGGAGCCTGCTCAGCCGCCGTGTGGTCGATATCGCGTTCCGATTCCGTCATGTCTGCACTCGCTGAATCACAAGAGGCTGAACGGGGCAGCGCCGACTCAGCGGACTGCCAGGCGGATCACGAGACAGCCGTTGATGCTTGCCTGCTCCATCAGCTCGTACCGGCCCGGAGGCAGCGCGATGCGCCGCTCGAAGCGCCCGTAGGGGATTTCCAGACGATGCACGGCCGTGGTCCGGCTTCCCACCGGTGGCGGTCGCGTGGCCATCACCGACAACGCGCCACCCTCGATGAGGACTTGCATGTGTTCGGCCGCGACCCCCGGCAAGGCCACCGTGATCTGGATTTCGTCGCCGTTCCTCACGATGTCCACCGGCGGCTCCCAGCGCGGACGCGCTTCGAACGCTTCGCCGAAGCGGAAGAATTGGCGTTGCAGCCGTTGCGCCTGATCGAGCAGTTCGCAGGCTTCGGCCCACATCCAGGAGCGCGGGTTACGAATGGCCATGGATCGAACCTTTGGAATGCATCTCGCCGTCTTAAAGTTGGGTCGGCACTGGGAGAGTCAAGGATGCGGGACAGTGCGTCGGCCTTATCCGGCGCTTCGGGACTCGGTTTGACAGGACCGCCGCCTGCCCCATTCAATCCGCCCTCGCGTCCGTCATCGGTCGCCCCCGACCGGGTCCAGACAGTCTCCTCGTGAGCCGCCGCCCATGTCCATCAGTGAGTTCAACGCCTCGTTCTATGAAAGGTTCTACGAGAACCCGCGCACCCGGGTGACGACGCCCGAGGAGATGTCCCTGCGGGCCACGGCCATTGCCGGCCTGGTGCAGTATCTCGAGATGCCGGTGAAGCGCATTCTGGATGCGGGCTGCGGCATGGGGTGGATGCGTCCGGGACTCGAGCGCGCCTTTCCGCAGGCTGAATACGTCGGGCTCGAAGTGAGCGATCATTTGTGCCAGCGCTACGGCTGGGTGCAGGCATCGCTCGCGACCTACCGCGCGCGACGACGCTTCGACCTGGTCATCTGTTACGACGTGCTGCAATACCTCACGGACCGGGAAGCGGCCCGCGCCTTGGTCAACCTGGCCCGCCTGTGTCGCGGCGCGCTATATTTCCATGCGCCGACTCTGGAGGACTGGCGCAAGAACGCGGACCGCTCCACGAGTGACAGCAACGTCCGTTTCCGGCCCGCCGATTGGTATCGCGCGCGCCTCAATCGTGGCTTCCGCCATGTCGGCTTCGGTTTGCACGTACGCCGGGGCGTGCCGGTGGTGCAATGGGAGCTCGAAGCGCCTTGGTCGGTGTGAGCCGAGCCAGCGGTTCACGCGGCCCGCGGCATTCGCCGGCGTTTTGCCGCCGTTTGCCCGAACGGCCGTTTTCACCCCGGCCGCGACACGCGTAACGTGCCGCGACGCGCGGTCCGGCCTTAAATCCTGGCGACAAAGGTCGCCTCATCGATTGTGCAGATGGGTTCGGCGTCGGCCACGGCCCTGGCGATGCATCGCTGGGGAGTCGTCGGGCGTTATTGCAGCGCCGTCATCAATGTCATTCCACGCGACGCATTTATCCAGCGTGTTGCTTGGTGGACATTAGCGACTGCGGTGCGCGACCAGGCGAACTGTCGCCGGTCGGCGTCGGCAGGTGAGGCAACCGATCGGCGGGCGGGAGGTCCAACCCGGTAGCTTGAACGTGAACTCCGCGGAAGCAGCATGCCTGCAGAGCGATGCGCTACGCACAAGAAGGGCCTGTGAACATGAGCACAGTGAACAAGAAGCGACTCGGGGCGTCCCGGCCGTGGGTGACCGCGCTGGCGCTGGCCGTGGCGGCGACGCCGGTGGGCGCTGAGCTGCGGACGGTCGACGAACCCGCCGTTTCCGGTATTCGTGTGCAAATCGACAATGATCTGTTCGCAGGCAGCGACCGTGATCGCGACTACACCGGCGGCATGGCCGTGACGATCTCCGGGCGCAACGCGCGCGACGGGGCGCTGTCGCTGAACCCGGTGCTCGAGCGCCTGGACCGCCTGGCGATGGGCGAGCACCCGTCTTCACAGGTGCGTCATGCGCGCCAAGTGGGACTGATGGTCTTTACGCCCCAGAACACGCTGGCGAGCGAGCCGCTCACGGACGATCGGCCGTATGCGAGCCTGCTGTTCGTGTCCAATGGGCGAATGCAAGTCGATGAAGACCAGCGCGGTGCCTGGTCGAGCAGCCTCACGCTGGGCATGCTCGGCCTGCCGCTCACCGAACGGCTGCACAGTGCGGTGCACGAAGTGGTCGGCTCGGAGTCGCCGCGGGGCTACGACAACCAGATCTCTGCGGGCGGCGAGCCGACGGCGCGCTATACGCTCGCGCGCCAGCGCCTGTGGCAGGCCAGTCCCTCGGGGCGGTTCGACATGAAGACCACCGTGCAGGGCAGCATCGGTTTCCTCACCGAGGCGAGCGCGGCGGTGTCCATGCGCATCGGCCGTTTCAACACCCCATGGTGGAGCTCGGCGCCGGAGCTGGCGGACTACATTGCCGCGCCCGTGCCGGTGGTGGCTCCCTCGAGCAACAGGCCCGAGCTGTATGTCTTTGCCGGCGCGCGCCTCAAGGCGCGCGCTTACAACGCCTTCCTGCAGGGGCAGTTCCGTCACAGCGCGGTGCGCTACTCGGCGGACGACTTGATGCCGGTGGTGGGCGAAGCCTGGCTGGGCGTGGTCACGCAGATCCTCGAGCAGACCCAGCTCAGCTACTCACTCAATTATCAGACGGCCGAGTTTCGTGACGGGAAGGCTGCGCGCGACGTGTTGTGGGGCGCGGTGCAGGTGAGTCACGCGTTCTAGCCGTTTCCCCGGGATTGCGCGCGAGCAGTGCGCCGCACTGCCGCGCCTCGAATCAGCTTCCTCGTCCCCCTCCAGTGCCCGCCTCACGGCGGGCTTTTCTTTTCTTGCGAGCCGGGGCCTTGCCGGGCGACGCTTGCCGTGGCGGCGCGACGCCCTGCCGGCCCCGAACCGATGTCTTGTACGGCAGCGGGCGTGCGCCCCCTGCGGCGCGCCGCTCGCGCCCCCGCGTGCGCCGGCCCTCCCGTGTGTGGCCGGTG